>NZ_JBHFQG010000076.1:0-3018 GCF_041949975.1 Alteribacillus sp. JSM 102045
TCTTTAATTAAATCTTGTGTATCTTCTATTCCCACAGAATAGCGGACTAAACTTTCCGGAATACCAAGTGAAGCTCTTTCTTCAGGAGTATTTTCTACATGACTGGTCGTACGCGCCGGCCCCACTGTTGTTTCTACCGCCCCTAGATTTGCCGCTCGATTGGCATATTTAAGCTTTGGAAGAATTTCTCGTACAGCATCCAATCCGCCTTTCATAGAAAAACTGAGCATTCCGCCAAATTGCCTCATTTGTTTTTTGGCGATATCATGACCGGGATGGTCTTCAAGGCCAGGATAGAAGACTTGGTCCACTTGCTCATGAGATTGTAAATATTTTGCAATTTTCAAAGCGGAATCACACGATTGTTTTAAGCGCAGATGTAATGTTTTCATCCCTCTGAGTATGAGATAAGCAGCCATCGGGTCCATCGTTGCTCCGTTAATTTCTCTGTAATGATAAATTTTTTCTACAAGTTCTTTTTGGCCGCAGACTGCTCCGCCTAGTGCATCAGCATGCCCACCTAAAAATTTGGTAGCACTGTGGATGACTAAATCCACACCATATTCAAGAGGATTTTGATTAATTGGAGTAGCAAAGGTATTATCAACGAAAACCAGAGCGCCAACTTCCCGTGCTGCCTTTACCATTCTGCTTATATCCGTAATTTTCACCGTTGGGTTTGTTGGTGTTTCGAGATATAAAACATTGCAGCCTTTTCGAACTTCTTTTTCAATCTCTTCGTGGTTCCCGGTTTCACATAAGGTTACTTCGATATTCATTTGCGGAAGAAACTCACTGAATATTTTATTTGTTCCTCCATAGGTATCTTTTATAGAAACTACACGATGACCTGGTCTCAAAAAAGTGGCCAATGAATTGCTGATTGCCGCCATACCAGTTGAAAAGCTTGTCGCTGCTTCTGCACCTTCTAGCTCTTTGATTTTTTGTTCAAACGATTCAACGGTGGGATTCGTGTTCCGTCCATAAATGTGCCCTTTTTTGTTTCCGACAGCAACTTCATACCAATCATCAAGGTCATCATACGTGTATGCTACACTATGAACTACAGGGACCTGGCTTGCACCATGCACTCTGTATTCTTTCTCCCCTGCCCAAACTGCTTTTGTTGAACGTTCAATGTTTTGTTCATTATATTTTTTCATAGGAACACCCCTTTATCGAAATACTTCATTTTTTCTTACTTTTATCTTATTAAATGAATGAGAGGATTCCATTCATCAAATTGTATGAAACTGATCTTTCGCAACCTGACAATGTGGATGAAAGGTTTTCTAGCAAGCAGTTGTGCTAAAATAATAAAGTACCCGCGTGACTATATAATCATATAAATCCTATCGACCTCGGGGAGGGATCATATGTTTTCTGTAAAAGACGTACTTCAATTACCTATTATGGAACAAGCTAAATTAGCTGCTAAAGCCAAGTCTGGATTACAGACCCCGGTCGAATGGGTGTCCATTATTGAAATGCCGGTAGAAAACTTTGTCAGAAAAAATGAGTTTGTCCTCTCAGCTGGAATTGGCTGTGAACATGATGAAAATAAATTGCTTGCTTTTACAAAAGAGGTAATGGATGCCGAAGCGGCTGCTCTTGTCATTGCGACAGGCAGATACATCCGCACTCTCCCTGATAAAGTCATTTAATTTTGTGAAGAGGACGGCTTTCCTTTAATTGAGCTTCCATGGGAAGTCAGATTTGCCGATGTAAGCCATGCAATATCAACAGCATTGCACCAAAAAGAAAGAAGTCTAGTTGAATATTCAGATAAAGTGCGAAAAGAAATGTTGGAAATTATTTTAAAAGGTGAAGGTATTGCGAAAATTGCTTCTTACCTAAGACAGTCTCTTCGTATGCCGGTTGTCATTACAGATCGAAGAGGTATTGTAAAAAGCAAAAGTAAATACGCAAAAGCTTTAGAGGAAAAGTGGAATGCTCATTTATTACAACAGGGAGATCCGTTATACTTTCAGCATGATGACAGTACAGAAACCATTTCTCTTCCTAACAATATGAATTGGATTCATACAGACAGTATTACTATACTTCAGCTCGGCATACAAAGCGCCCGTGAGATTCAAGGCTTTCTTTTAATTGAATGGCCTGACCATTTACAAGAAGATGAGGTTTTTTCTGAACAAATTCTTATACTACTAGAACATGCAGTCACCTCTTCTGCTTTATGTTTCCTTCATGATCAAGCTGCGCTGGAAACCGAAATGAGATTAAAAGATGATTTTGTGTGGAGTCTGGCGAAAGGAAAATTCGAATCGAAAGACTCAGCCCTTTCAAGAGCTAAATCATTAGGCTACAATTTAAAGGTTCCTTATTTGTGCCTGATTGCAAAACCTGAAAATCTGTCTCTTCTTTATGATCAGGAACCTTTTGGCAGCATGTCTTTTGAAAATTGGCTTAAACAACTTGGAGATATGCTTGAAGAGGAAGTGTATCATGCGGGCAGAACGATGCATCTAAAAACCATGTCTACTTTCCAAAAAGAGGAACTTATCATTTATGTAGAATTGCTTTCAGAAAAAAGTATCGAAACCGCTTATCCATTTATAGAATTGCTACAATACAGAGTGAACCAAAAATGGCCGCGACTTGTTATTTCCTGGGGCATTGCCAAAACTTCTGGTGAAGATTCCTTTCATATAGGTTTTCAAGAAGCAAACTCTGCTTTAGACATTGGAAGAAGACAAAAAGGAGAAGGGTACATCAGCACATATGCTGACACTCGATTTGACCGAGCATTATTGGCATTGGCAGAAAATGAAGATCTGAGAAAAATTACAGATATTATTATTGCGCCACTGCAAAAATATTCACGCGAACGAAATATTGACCTGGTACACACATTTATTGTTTATAACCGGAACAGAGGGAATGTCAGCCAAACAGCGAGAGAACTGAATCTGCACAGGCAGTCATTATTATACAGGCTTCGAAAAATCGAAACATTAACCGGTTGCAACCTTGTTAATTCAGACGATACGTTTT
>NZ_JBHFQG010000077.1:0-2448 GCF_041949975.1 Alteribacillus sp. JSM 102045
GTAAGCGTAAAATAGATCACACCTTCTGATTGCCTAAGAATTTTGGGATAATCTCCTCAAGATCTAAAGAGGAGGTTTTGCGATGGATCGATCGGAACACATAAAGATATGGGAGAAGCGCATCGCAGAGTTTAAAGCAAGCGGCTTAAGTGTCCCAAAATGGTGTGCGGAGCAGGATGGCATTTCCGTTCCTCAGATGCGGTACTGGCTAAGGAAATTAAAGAACATCAGAAAAGAAACAGACACCTCTTCTACTTCCGCGTGGATGACTGTCGAGGTAAATGAATCCTTTTCCCTCTCCAATGATTCCTTACATATCCACGTAGGCTCAGCCACCATCGAGGTCAAATCAGGCTTTGATCCCGTCTTATTATCAGATGTTATCAAGGTATTGAAAGCCTCATGTTAAACGAAGCCGCCATCGAACGTGTCTACTTGGCACGTGGGAGCACCGATTTACGGAAGTCGATAGACGGGTTGGCAGCGATCGTACAGGAGGGCTTCGCCCTTGATCCCTTCTCGCCAGCCTTGTTTGTATTTTGTAACCGGAAAAGAGATAAACTGAAAATTCTACAGTGGGAGCATAATGGATTTTGGTTGCACTATCGACGTTTAGAGCGAGGGGTGTTTCCATGGCCCGGAGAAGAACATCCAGCACCCATGAGTATTAGCCGCAGGCAATTACGCTGGCTCCTGGATGGCCTTCCCATTGACCAACGACAGGCTCACCCAGAAGTAAAAGCCCGAACCGTTTTATAATTTTATTGATAAAAAAGAGGAAATGCATGAGAGATGTCGAAAAGAATAGTATTATGAAATCATCTGTGACTTCATCAACCCAACAAACGAAATATTTACAACAGCGTGTTGAATCGCTCGAGATGCAGAATGAGGAGCTGACGGCAAAATTAAAATGGTATGAAGAACAATTCCGTCTGAGTAAGCATCGTCAATTTGGCTCTTCGAGCGAGAAGACCGATTCAAATCAGTTAGAACTTCCGCTATTTAATGAAGCTGAAATAGAAAAAGACCCGAAGGTCGAAGAACCAACAGTCGAAACGATTACATATGATCGAAAAAAGAAGCGTAGTTCCAGACAAACAAACGTAGAAAGCTTGCCTTCCGAAACGGTGGAATACCGTTTACCTGTAGAAGAGCAGGCTTGTTCGTGTTGTGGCGGCGCACTACATGAAATGAGCACAGAAACCAGACGAGAACTAAAAGTCATTCCTGCAGAAGTAAAAGTGGTCCATCATGTGCGACATGTCTATGCCTGTCGACATTGTGAACGTCATGGGACCGAAACACCGGTTGTCACGGCTACCATGCCATCATCAGTCTATCCTGGAAGTTTGGCTTCTCCGTCTGCGATGGCATATATTATGCAGCAAAAATACGTAGAAGGCCTGCCACTCTATCGGCAGGAAAAACAATTTGAACGACTGGGTGTTCATTTATCACGGCAAACCTTGGCCAATTGGGTCGTATATGGTGCCGATACCTGGCTGCGTCCCGTATATGATCGAATGAAGAAACACTTATTACAACAGGATATCCTGCATGCTGACGAAACCACCTTGCAAGTCTTGAAGGAGCCAGGTCGTTCCTCTGCCTCTCAGTCGTATTTATGGCTGTACAGGACGGGGCGGGACGGACCGCCCAATATCCTTTATGACTACCAGCAGACTCGTGCGAGTAAACATCCTCGCAGGTTTTTAACAGGGTTCAACGGATATCTGCATGTCGATGGGTATGCAGGATACAATGGGCTGGCGAATATTCAACTCGTCGGATGTTGGGCGCATGCGCGACGCAAATTTGACGAAGCCCTGAAGACACTGCCTTCTTCGTCCAGCGTGACGTCTGTCACAGCCAAAGAAGGGCTTGACTTCTGTAATCGCTTATTCGCGATAGAACGGGAGATCAAGGGTTCGACTCCCAACGAACGATTTAAGGTTCGACAAGAACGCACTCAGCCAGTGCTGGAGGCTTTTTCAGTATGGCTTCGTGCGCAGTCCCCTAAAGTTTTGCCTAAAAGTGCGCTAGGCCAGGCGATCAAGTACTGTCGGAACCAGTGGGAAAGATTAGAGGGCTTTTTAGAGGATGGACGATTAGAAATAGACAACAATCGAAGTGAACGCAGCATCAAACCGTTTGTCATTGGACGAAAAAATTGGCTATTTGCCAACACAGCCCGAGGGGCTCGGTCCAGTGCCATCATTTATAGTATAGTGGAGACAGCCAAGGAAAACGGATTAAATCCCCACCGTTACCTGACTTATCTGTTAGAGGTTCTTCCCAACATGGACCTGACAAAAGAGTCTAACCTGGATCTGATCCTTCCATGGTCACCGGAGCTTCCCGAGATCTGTCACGTGCCAAATCAGAATACTTAAAGCATACGAAATCCCCATCTCATTTGAAAGGTGGGGATTATTTGACGCTTAC
>NZ_JBHFQG010000078.1:0-2219 GCF_041949975.1 Alteribacillus sp. JSM 102045
AGCAAGAGAAAGCCTTGTTATTGGTCATAAATAAGCAGTGGTCATCATTCGATTACTGCTTATTTTATGGGCTTCATACGACAAATAATTCTCAAAAAAAGCCGCCATATAGCTCTAAAATTCACAATTAAGGGATGATATTTGATATTCTGTTCCATAACTTTACTGTCATTTCCTCAACATAATTCGCAGCATCAGAAACCACAGGCATCAGTAGCAAAAAACCTATGACAGTGCCCGTGACAATAGTTATCATTATTGCATCTTTATTTTTTTTAATAAATGTCTCTTTTTTTTCTTCTATAGGGTCGCTAATTAACGGTAAACTATTTAATTTATTTAACAATTTATTAGTTATAAATCCTAATATTTGTACAGCTTGATTTGAGTTGAATTTTAATCTAAAATCCAGGTATCCTTCTGTATGAAAATTTTTATCTACGAATTCTTTATCAGAAAATCCAGGGTGTTTCATTACTATGAAACGCTTGTTTTTTTCTACTAATTCTTCTATAAGCATAGTGGAATGAGGCATTTTCAATTCTTTTAAAATATTATCAATATATGGAGCATCCAGAGGAATATCAGCTTGATGATATTGACTGAAAGCTACAAGTTCACCTGTTACAGTTCTGTATTCAGGTATGTCTCTCCAATCGTCGTAACCGTTTAATTCTTTATTTAACCATTCAGTAAATGATCTATCTTGATGTTGTTTTGAAATAGGCAAAGAGCGTCTTAATGCCTGAGTAACACTAATTTCTTCGTTTTCAATATCATTAATTAATTTTTTTGTTTCCTTAGACATTGGCACTTCACTCTCCGGTTTACCTGAATTAATAATAGCATTTTACTTCATTTATTAAATTTAAGAAAAGCCCCCGACTGATATAGACAGGGACTTACTTTTTTGAGTGAACCAACATAGCTTGCAGGTAAAAGATAACACTTAAAATACAATAATACATAAATGAGGAAAGAACTCCTCACTTGTGTTGATAATAGAAAGGAACAGCATAGGCTATTCTTTTCTAATTCCTCTGTACAACCTAGGTTTATTAGGAGGCATTTCAGTCTCATCTTTAATATATTTTTTGATTTCTTGGAAAGCCATTCGACCACCTAGTAAGACTAGCGAATGATCATGATCGGTTTCTGTGTATTTTATCTCTTTAATCCTTGCATCTAAGTATTCAAGCAAATCTTCATGTTTCATTCGTTTGCCCTCCTTATGTCCGTGATTTGATCAAACCGAATGTAATAAATCTCCTCTTTATTCTTCACATGGAACTGTTTTTGGACATAATTAATGAAATGGCAGCATCCAGTGATTTCATAAAAATCATAGTTGTCCCAATAAGCAAATGTCAGCTCTATATTTTCTCTCATGGCTTCTCCGAGCAACCATTCAAACCCTTCCCATGGTTGTTCATCTAAAATCGGCTTCTTTTTTCTTCTTGCTTTTTCTTGATGTTTTAACCACATTTCTCGATGTTCCGGCAGAATCATAAGCATTGATTCCCACCTTAAGTTTGATCCTGGAGTTAGTTTATTTGCCATGATAAAATCCTCCCTAACAAGAACATTCGTTCCCATTATAATCGATTTATGACTTTTTGTAACTTGTAAAATTTTACTTTTAATTACTTAGATATTGTGGAAAATACCCAATAAGGACAACTTTTTTTCCTTTTTTAAATATTCTTCCTTTCTTCAATGGTGATTCAATAATTCAATAATTCAATAACACAATAGTGCAAAATGCAATTTATGATATAAAAAACTGTATTTGATTTCTATTGATGACGTATACTATAATATAGGTGAGGAACAACTAATACCGTGACGCTAACGGGCTGTCACGAACCAAAAGAATATACTAAAGAGTGATACCCTATGGTTGGTGGCCGGCGGGTATCACTTTTTTTTGTGGGTCGCAATGACATAGACGACATAAACAATTTGCACAACAAGTGCAAAAAGCATGATCGTTTCAGCCATACGATCACCCCCTTCCTTGTCCGACATGAGACAAAGAAGGCTCGTGACATACCCGCAAGGCACCGTATCAGTTATTCCTCATTGATACCAATGTATGTAGTAATCTAAAACTGGACCACTGGAGTCATTGAAAAATCCCCCAGTAGTATATAATTAACCCCTGTAGAAATAAATGAATTTCTAATGGGGAGACTGGGAGCGATGATCAATTTGAAAAA
>NZ_JBHFQG010000079.1:0-2159 GCF_041949975.1 Alteribacillus sp. JSM 102045
ACTAATGTATGGGCCGGTGTTAATTTAAAAACATCGAACATAATTTGGCCTATCACACAAATTAATCCGCCCACCACAAAAGCCCAAAAAAATATCATGTCTCTAAATCACCTCCATATTCAATTGAAACAGCATGGGCAATGCATGGAATGGTTTCGTTTTGCTGAACCGTTAAAGGAGATAATAAAGCTCCTGTAGCTATCACTAACATTCGTTTAATCTCCCCTTTCTTCATACGATTTAACAAATGTCCGTAAACTACTGTTGCGGAACAAGCTGCCCCACTCGCGCCTGATAAAACGGGTTGTCCTTCTCGATAAATCATAAGTCCACAATCCTGATAATTTTCCTCCTGGATTGGCACACCATGTTTTTTAAACAAATCGATTGATACTTCTCTTCCTATGTGACCAAGATCTCCAGTTACAATCAAATCATAGTATGAAGGGTCAATATTCCGTTCTTTTAAGTGGGTTTCAATCGTATCTACGGCAGCGGGAGCCATTGCTCCACCCATGTTGTAGGGATCGGTCATCCCCATATTTACAATTCGACCAATCGTAGCAGAAGTAATAGCGGGGCCTTTTCCTTTATCACTAACTAAGCCAACTCCGGCTCCTGTAACGGTCCATTGGGCAGTGGGGGGTTTTTGATCCCCATATTCTGTTGGAAATCTAAATTGTTTTTCTACTGCTGTATTGTGGCTCGAAGCTCCCGTTAAGATATAATTAGCCCCTCCTGTGTTTACAATGTAGGCTGCAAGAGCTAGTCCTTCCATCGATGTGGAGCATGCTCCAAATAATCCAAAATACGGAGCACCAAGGGTTTCTGCGGCAAAACTTGTTGGTGTTATTTGGTTTATAAGATCACCTGCTAAAAAAAATTGAATTTGCTCCTTTTGGAGATCAGCTTTTTTAATCGCTCTTTCACAAGCTTCTTCTAATAACACCTTATGAGCCTTTTCATAAGAATCTTCGTTTAACCATAAATCGGAATGGAGGAAATCAAAATCTTCAGCCAACAATCCTTTTGCCTCAAAAGGGCCGCCTGTCGTTCCAGTAGAAGCGATTTTGGGCTTTTTATCAAAAACCCATGTTCGATGTCCGGTTAACATTAAAATCCACCCCACTGTATAAGGATCGTTTTAATCGTTGCTACAACAAAGGCGGCAAACGTTCCAAACAAAATGACGGATCCAGCTAATTTAAACATGTTCGAACCTACTCCTAAAACAAATCCTTCAGACCGATGCTCAATGGCAGCGGAGATAACAGCATTTCCAAAGCCGGTAACCGGGACCGCGGAACCAGCCCCTCCAAATTGAGAAATTCGATCATAAAACCCAAATCCTGTAAATAGCAATGCAATAAATATCAACGTCGCCACTGTTGGATTATCTGCCGTTTCTTCTGTAAAGTTAAAAAAATAAATGTATAAAGTTTGAATTCCCTGACCAATCAAACAAATGATCCCTCCGGTGATAAAGGCTTTAATACAGTTTCCCAAGAGAGGTCTTTTTGTTTCTCGTTCATTTTCAAATGTTTGATATTCTTGTTGGACAGGAGTTAAATTCTTCTTTTTATTGTTGGGCATGGCATAACCTCCCTTATACTATGTTTTTTTGTTCATCAAATCGTTAATTCTCTGGATCTCTTTCTTTAACTTTTTCCGATTGATTTTATCTTCCTGTAATTTATTTTCTAGTTTTTCTGTCTCCCAAATAATTTTTTGATCAGTAGATACGTAAACATTTTTATTTGGATACTTTTTCTCAAGGTCTGCTGTTACTTTTTCTTCAATGCTTTTTATGCGAAAGCGTTCAAAATGACCAACCTTTGCGGCTACCAAAAGGTCATTTTCTGTATTTACAGCCTTAACATCTGTAACTTCATCTTTTTCAATGACAGATTCTTTAGCCTGGTTAGAAAGAGATTGGTCTACGGATTTAGTTGAGTGTATCTTTGTAAGCTCATTATCTTGTTCACCTTGGTTTTCGGCACACCCTGATCCAAATCCGAATGTAAGCATTATTAATAACAAAAAGGTTATTGTTTTCATTTATAACACTCTTTTCCTTTTTTCATCTAAATAGATCAGGAATAATAGGGAAAGGGAAAGAAAGGTTGTTATTGCCAACCTTCCTTTCCTTTCCTTTACTC
>NZ_JBHFQG010000008.1:0-132200 GCF_041949975.1 Alteribacillus sp. JSM 102045
GAGCCTGGGAGCCATGGAATCCAATCAGCGTCATGTCTCCTTTCGAATGAAAAAAAGAGGCATGCATTGGAGTGCTAAGGGCGGTGAATCCATGGTAAAAATCAAGCAAGGGATATGCAATCAAACGCTTCGGGAAGCTTATCTTAAGCATCAACCTAGAAGTACAAGGCAGCAGCGAGAACTCAGAAAGATCGTGCGCATGACAGAGCATTTGCGCCAGCCTACGCATCCTGGGGTAAAAGAAGGATCTGTGGCTCTGTACACCGCCCATTCCACCGCCATGGGAAAGTTAATGAAAAGCTTTCAATGATACCTCCATTTTTTCGGAAGCTTCGAAAGAAGGTTCCGAAAAAGTGGAGGCCACCAAGCGAAGCGCGGTAGCTGGTTTTAAAGCGTACAAAAATAGAGTGCTAAAAATAGTGGTGTTATAACCATGTCGAGAAAAACTTGACGCATACGTACATAACTCAACAATTGCCGATTCCGAATAACAATGATACATTATAATAGAATGAATGGAGGAGAGATGATGAATAATTTAGCACGGGAAATTTGGGATTGGATTAAAACGTTTGCCGTTGTTATTATCATCGTACTAATTGTGCGCACGTTCTTTTTTGCCAATTATATGGTACACGGAGAATCAATGATGCCTACAATTGAGAATGGTGAACGATTGATTATCAATAAAATAGGATATGAATTTTCAGAGCCTGACCGGTTTGATTTGGTAGTATTTCATGCAAACGAGGAAAGTGACTATATAAAACGGGTAATTGGACTTCCGGGAGATTATATTGAATATAAAGATGATACCCTTTATATAAATGGAGAAGAGCATACAGAAGACTACTTGACCCCATTTAAGAGCCAGGTAGAGGGTGAGAATTTCACTAACGATTTCACGTTAGAAGAAATTACGGGGGAGACGGAGGTCCCTGAAGGCAAAGTATTTGTTCTTGGAGATAACAGACAAAATAGTATGGACAGCCGCCAATTAGGTTTTATTGATATCGAAGAAATTGTCGGTAAAGCAAATATCAGATACTGGCCTATAAATGAATTTACTTTTATTCGCTAGCCTTTGTGTATCCGCAAAGGCTTTTTTAATTAAAAAATATAGGTTGGTCTTTAGTCAGAATTTTTTGCAACTATATTGAAGTGATCGCATAAGATAAAAATAATCCACTCTTAAATGGGTAGCAAGGAAAGGGGGCCCATGATGTCAGAAAATAGTAAGCATAATTTCATAGTGTCTCGAGAGAACTGGTCCCTTCATCGCAAAGGTTATCAAGATCAACGACGTCACCAGGAAAAAGTGCAGGAAGCTATAAAACAAAATTTACCCGATCTCATTTCAGAAGAAAATATTATAATGTCCAACGGCAAAGACGTGGTGCGTATTCCTATTAGGTCTGTGGATGAATATAAAATTCGATATAATATGGAAAATAACAAATATACAGGTCAGGGAGATGGTGATAGTAAAGAAGGGGACGTCATCGCAAGGGAGCCTGGAGGAAAACAGCAAAAAGGAGCTGCAGGGAAAAAACCAGGCGATAAAGCAGGTGAAGATTATTACGAAGCAGAAGTGTCAATAATAGAATTAGAAGAGCTGCTGTTTAGTGAAATGACACTTCCGAATTTGCAGCAAAAAGAACGAGATGAAATGGTTGTCGAAGACATTGAATTTAATGACATACGTAAACAAGGGTTAATGGGCAATATTGACAAAAGGCGTACGATTTTATCAGCGTTTAAGCGTAATGCGTTAAAAGGAAAGCCAAATATTAATCCAATATATAATGAAGATTTAAGATTTAAAACCTGGAATGAAAAAATTAAGCCAGAATCTAAAGCTGTTGTTCTTGCAATGATGGATACTTCGGGGTCAATGGGGCGCTGGGAAAAATTCATGGCAAGAAGTTTTTTCTTCTGGATGGTACGGTTCTTAAGGACAAAGTATGAAACTGTGGATATTGAATTTATTGCTCATCACACCGAAGCAAAAATTGTGAGTGAAGAAGATTTCTTCTCGAAAGGGGAGAGTGGGGGAACTATTTGTTCTTCTGCCTATGAAAAAGCCCTTGAAACGGTAGATAAAAATTATTCTCCAGTTCTTTATAATATTTATCCTTTTCATTTTTCCGATGGAGACAATTTAACTTCCGATAACCACAAATGTTTGCGATTGATGAATGAATTAATGGAAGTCTCAAGCATGGTAGGTTATGCAGAAGTAAACCAATATCAGCGACACTCCACGTTGATGCAGGCTTACAGGAAGATAGAAGATGAACGTTTCCGACATTATATCCTCAAGCAAAAAGGTGATGTATTCCACGCATTAAAATGGTTCTTTTCAAAAAAAGAACCGGAATTGGTTTAATTTTTTGTGAAACATTTCGCGGGTTCCTCCGTATTTATTAGATATGAAGAAGTCTTAAGGGGGACCAATATGATTATTGTTAGCACCGATAAAGTAGCAGGCTATGAAGTTACAAAAGCATTAGGTGTAGTAAAAGGTAATACAGTAAGAGCTAAACATCTTGGAAAAGATATAGCAGGAAGTCTAAGGGGACTTATAGGAGGAAAAATGAAAGAATACGAAGAAATGTTTCTTGAAGCGAGAGAATACGCTGAAAAAGAAATGATAGAAGAAGCAAAAAACCTGGGGGCAGATGCTGTGGTAGGAGTTCGTTATTCTTCTTCATCTATTATGAGCGGAACCTCGGAAGTAATGGTTTATGGAACAGCTGTTACGTTACAAAAATAATTTTTCTCCATTAAATCAACGGAATAGATGGAAGCTTGTGTTAAAAAACACAGGCTTTTTTTATACTGTTACGAAAAAATGGTAAACAGTATAAGCAAAACTACGTCATTCAACATAAGGACTCGGCGATAAGCCGTGTTTTTCTAATGGATTTATGAAAAACTGCGACATTTTACCGTCTTTTATTGTTGACTTAAACAATACTCCGGTGTAAAATAACTACCGACCGTTAGTTAGTTTTAGTTAGTTATAGAGATAGGGGGCTGATAATATGACTTTAGATAAAATTAAACAGACAGCTTTAGAGTTATTTGCAGAACACGGATATGACGGAACAAGTATGTCTGACATTGCAAAGAAAGTAGGTATTAAAAAGCCATCTTTATATAACCATTTTGAAAGTAAGGAAGCTTTGTTCTTTGCAACGATAGATGACGTATTTCGTTCTTACGTTGACTATGTTAATAAATCTTTAGCTGATTTAAAGGAAAAGACTGTAAAAACCAAATTAAAACAGGCCCTCATTTCAACAGCACAATTTTTAAGCTCTCATGGTATAGGAATGATGTATATGAGAGTATTAATGTTTCCGCCAATGGATCTTAGAGAAGATATCGTTAAACGTTTTGAAACGTGTGAAGGCGAAACAGATGAGATGTATATTCATTTATTCAAAGAAGGTATTGAAAACAATGAAATTGAGCCAGGAGATATACACATATATCTACAGGCTTTTTATACACTGCTGGATGGGATTTCTACAGACATGTTCATTTATTCAAAAGAAAAAGTAGAGAACAAACTTGAAGCCGGATGGACTGTATTCTGGAAAGGGATATGTGTAAGAAAGTAGGTGGGGACGATGCTAGAGGTAATAGGATGGTATATCAGTATATTTTTAATGGCTGCAACGCCTTGGCTTGAATTACTAGTCGTAATCCCTATCGGAATAGGTGCTGGATTAAATCCTGTCATAGTCGGAGTGGTAGCCTTTGTCGGAAATGCTTTACCTGTGTTTTTATTAATTTATGGGATGCATTGGATAAAGGAATTAAAATGGATAAAGAAATGGAAAGACCGTAAGCTTATTAAGCGGCGTTCTCATATTAAGAAACACGAAGATGATGAAGAAAAGCTTGCAAAAAAACAAGCAAGAAAAGAAAAAATGCAGCGTATATTCAATAAATATGGAGTGGCAGGCCTCGCTCTTGCTGGTCCTGGAGTGACAGGCATTCACTTGGCCACTATATTTGCTATGGCTTTTAAAGCAAATAAACGAAAGGTTGTTTTGTGGATGAATCTAAGTCTTGCTTTATGGACGCTTGCAATGACCGCGGCTTCTTTTTACGGAATTGAATGGCTGACTGCTTTATTTGGTTAAAAAAATGCTGTGTCAAAGAGAAATTCTTTAACACAGCATTATATTATGATATTTTGTGTAGTCGGGAAGACAGGATTTGAACCTCAGACTCTGCTGTCTTAAGGTGTTAATGGCAGTAATATCACTGTATCTCATCGTATTTCAATGAATAACGCACCGAAAGATGTGATTTATATGACAAATTTGTATTGGGTAATTTTTCATAGGTTAAATAGTTTCCTTATGGCAAACATTAATTAATTTTTGTTTCATTTAAATTTAAAAAAATAAAAAAGCATAGACACTTATATAATTAAGAATCTATGCCCTTATAGCAGGCAAAGAAATATTGTATCCTGCTTATGATGTATAAATCATACTACCTTGTATCTCTCCATATAAAGTTACCACACTTCCTTTAACAGCAATAGTAAGAACATCATATTCTACCCAAATAATATCATTTAAACTGGACCCAAATGACTGTTCTGTATCTGTTAATCTCATTACAGTGCTACTTCCATCCTTTTGTATTTCAACAACTTCACTAGGATAAGTTACAAATTCTCCAGCATAACATCAGGGTTTTTAAAGTTGAGCATAGTCGATTGTTTTAGCCTTAGAATGTTTAATGAAAGTCCACTTCAATTTTCTTTTTATTATTTTTTGTTATTTTAGGCATTTTAACCTCAAGTACGCCATTTTTGTAAGTTGCCTTCACTCCTTCATTAGAAACAGGACTTGGAAGTGTTACAGCTCGTTGGAAACTACCTGTATAGCGCTCTTTTCTATACATATTTTCTTCTTTTATTTCATTTATTTTATTCATGGAACCACTTATAGTTAATACATTATTTTCAATATCAATATTTACATCTTCTTTCTTCTCAAGACCAGGAATATCACAAGTAGCCACTACTTCATTTTCAGTTTCATGGACATCTACTTTAATGTTGCCAAAATGGTTATTGTCATTACTAATATCAAATGGAAGCCCAGAAAAGATACGGTCAAAATCCCTTCTCATATTTGCTAATTGTCTAAACGGGTCATATGGTGTTAATGTCATAATGCATACCTCCTATATTTTTTCATTTTTATCATTTACAATATGCTTAAAATTATCCCCATTATCGACATTAATATAAGCACCCGGGGATATACAAAAAAACAAACAAGGTAATAACATTACAATTCCAATTCCAATTCCAATTGTTATAATCCTAACTAGTCATAAAGGCGTAATCTGGTTGAAATAAGAGTTAAGAACAAATTGTAATCCCTTATAGAAAAGGTTTTTTCTCTTCTGTTCATTCGTCTAAAGAAACAATTAGTTTTTCTTCTTCATCTGTAAACACGTGAATATGAATATCTTCTTTTTGTTTCTTAATGCCATTACAGGGATTTTCTTTTACAATGTCTTCTTCAACTGGCCAACGGAAAAAGGCGTTTAAATATTTGTGGTGATTGTTGACTGTGGTTGTGTTGTTTCCTTTTTCTTGGTGTGATAAAAGATACTCTTTATGTGTCTCTTTTTGAAATTTCTTCTCGGTGTAAAAACTCATCTATTGCCAATCTAACTAACAAAAAACCACTTCCAGAGTTATCACTCTTTCAGTGGTTTCATTAAAAATTGATAATATAGTATTATAAACCATTAAACATTTTAAAGGTTAAAAATGCCTGTGAGTACTGATAAATCAGTAAATGGTCGGGATGACAGGATTTGAACCTGCGACTCCAGACACCCCATGCCTGTGCTCTGCCAAGCTGAGCTACATCCCGTTGTTACAGGAAATATTTTAATATACTTCTTTAAATCTTGCAACGGCGATATAGTAAATAAATTAGCAGAGGCGGGTATTTAAATAGTAAAACACCGGTTATATTTTCCAATATGATTGTATAAATTCGTCCCGGCCAGATTTTGCCCGGTCCTCTTTATATTCTTGTTCATTCTTTTTATAAAAGTCCTGATGATATTCTTCAGCTGGGAAAAATGTCGCTGCTGGTAAAATCTTAGTGACGATCGGTTTTTGGAAGCGGCCGCTTTCTATGATTTCCTGCCGTGTTTTTTCAGCTAATTCTTTTTGAAGATCGTTGTGATAAAAGATAGCTGTTCTGTATTGTGGTCCACGGTCATGAAACTGGCCTTCATCATCAGTAGGGTCAATTTGAGGCCAATATAAATCCAGAAGTTTTTCATAAGGAAATAAGTCGGGATCAAAAGTGATTTGGACAGCTTCGTAATGACCAGAGCGGCCTGTTTTCACATCTTCATAAGACGGATTTTCTAAATGTCCTCCGGTGTAGCCGGAAACAACCTCAATAATGCCTTCCATTTCATCAAATGGCTTAATCATACACCAAAAACAACCACCAGCAAATGTAGCTTTTTGATAAGGTGAATGATCGTTCAAGAAAAACCCTCCTTCCTTTTTGCAAAAAATAGTATAACACGCATATAGATAAACCTCTAATAACCAGTTTCCGCTGTAATATAAACGAGATTGGCAGTATAAAAAAATAAATCCCTCCTCTCTCTACAGAGAGGGGGCTGTATCAACGGGAAAAAACAGGGGACTTGGAAACCTTCCATATTTCAGATGCATACTCATAAATAGTCCGATCACTTGAAAATTTTCCAGAATGAGCAATGTTAGAAATGCTCATAGTCATCCATTTTTGTTGATTACGATAAGTTTGGTCCACCATTTCTTGTGTTTCTTCATAGCTGTTAAAATCTTTAAGCACGAAAAATTCGTCATTATGAGAAAGTAAATTATAGTAAATGTCTTTAAAGTCTTTTTCATCACTACCAAAAAAGCCATCATGCAGTTGATTTAAAATAGTTTTCAGCCGTTCGTCTGTTTGATACAGGTCCTCTGCACTGTAGCCTCCGTGATGATAATAATGTAGAACTTCCTCCGAAGTAAGACCGAAAGTGAATATGTTATGTTCTCCAACCATATCTTTTATTTCAATGTTAGCTCCGTCTAGAGTACCGAGTGTAAGGGCGCCGTTCATCATCATTTTCATGTTTCCCGTTCCTGATGCTTCTTTACTGGCAGTTGAAATCTGTTCACTAACATCAGCTGCAGGAATAATTTTTTCTGCTAGCGTTACGTTATAGTTTTCTAAAAACACAACTTTTAATTTATTTTGGATGGAAGGGTCATTATTAATAATCTCGGCAGCTGAAAGGATAAAGCGAATAACATGTTTAGCAAAATAATACCCGGGCGCTGCTTTTGCCCCAAAAATAAAAGTGCGCGGGATGATATCGAGATCTGGGTTTTCTTTTAATGTATTGTAGAGATAAATAATATGAAATATATTAAGCAGCTGGCGTTTATAGCCATGCAGTCTTTTTATTTGTACATCAAAAATGGACTGGTCATCCACAATTAAGCCAGTTGATTCTTTAATGTAACGGGCAAGCTGCTGCTTATTATATGTTTTTACCTCTTTCGCTTTGAGCTGAAAGGCTGGATCTTCAGCATAGCGTATAAGCTTTATCAAATCTTTAGGACGTTCTTTCCATTGTGTCCCAATCGCTGATGTTATCAATCGAGAAAGTTCCGGGTTAATCTGAAGAAGCCATCTTCTATGAGTGATCCCATTTGTTTTATTATTGAATTTCTTTGGATAAAGCTCATAAAAATGTTTCATTTCTTTCTTTTTTAATATATTTGTGTGTATTTTAGCTACTCCATTTACGCTGTGGCTGCCGACAATCGCAAGATGAGCCATTTTTATTTGTCCATAGCTTATAATAGCAAGTTCAGGGATCAATTTTCTATACTGCTTGTGGTCAAACCAAATTCCCTGGCAAAATCTCTCGTTGATTTCTTCGACAATCATGTAAATTCTAGGCATTAATTCGGAAAACATATCCATGGGCCAAGTTTCTAATGCCTCGCTAAGAGTGGTATGATTCGTATAAGCTACGGTTTGTGTGGTGATAGACCAGGCCTCATCCCAACTAAATCTTTCTTCATCCATTAATAACCTCATTAATTCCGGCACCACTAAACTTGGATGCGTGTCATTTATTTGAATCGCTGTTTTGCTCGCAAACTCTGATAATGGTTTCTTGTAGGTAATTTTATAAGAATGGATGATATTTTGAAGACTGGCAGAGACAAGAAAGTATTGCTGCTTTAATCTGAGCCTTTTCCCTTCCACGTGTGAATCATCGGGGTATAGAAATTCAGATATTTGTTCAATGGATCGTTTGTATTCCAGATAATCATTGTACTGAGGAAGTTCATTTTGTGAATATGCTGCGGCGTCCAGGGCAGACTCGGCGCTCCATAATCTCAGCGTGTTAACTGTATGGTTGTTATAGCCAGTGATGGGAACATCAAAAGGCACAGCTTTTACAGTTTCGGAATTTTGATGATAAAACTGAAGACGCCCGTTTTTTTCTTCCATTTGGATAGCACCGCCGAATTTTACTTCGACGCTTTCTTCAGGTTTCCTGTATTCCCATACATAATCATCTTTAAGCCAGTAATCCGGGAGTTCTACCTGATTTCGATTAATGAGCCGCTGCTCAAACAGACCGTATTTGTAACGAATGCCGCATCCATGACCAGGAATTTGTAAAGATGACATAGAATCTAAAAAACAAGCTGCAAGCCTACCTAGACCACCATTGCCAAGCCCGGCATCATGTTCGCAAGCTAGCACTTCTTCAAAGGAAAAGCCCAGTTTTTTTACAGCTTTTTGGACAGGTTCTAACAATTGAAGGTTTAGAAGATGAACTTTCATTAATTTTCCGAGCAAAAATTCCATCGAAAAATAATACACTTGTTTTTGATCACCGTTATTATAAAAATTTTGTGTTAGTTTCCAATCTTCATTTATTTTTTCTTTCAGCATTTGACTTAGAGCAATGAATATATCTCTATTAGTTGCATTTTTAAGAGTAGTACTACATGTTTTTTCTAGGTGGATGCTAATGGCTTCTACTATTTCTTTTTCTTTCATAAACCCACTCCCTTGTAATCCTTCAACTTTATAGCTTTTCGTATAAAGACTGATAAGTTTTTGCAGATTGATCCCAACTAACAGAGGATGTGTATATGTTTTGTAAGACTTTGTGCCACAGTACAGGTGTACGGTATAAGTCTAATGCATACTGAATCGCATGAAACATGTCATGTGCATTATAATTTGTAAAAGAAAAACCATTTCCTTCTAGCGTATGTTCATTAAACGGAACAATAGTATCACGCAGTCCTCCTGTTTCGCGAACAATTGGTACAGTTTCATACCGTAAAGCAATAAGTTGCCCAAGTCCGCAAGGCTCAAAGCGAGAAGGCATTAGAAAGAAGTCGGAACCAGCATAAATTCTGCGGGCCAGTCCTTCATCAAAATAATTGCAAACTGCAAGCTGTTCACGATATTGCTGTAAGGACTCTAATAAGGAGCCTTCTATAGAAGGTTCACCGGTGCCTAAAATAATAAGCTGGACATCTTCCTGCATCATTTCATGCAGCATACAAGTGACCAGGGAAAGCCCTTTCTGTTCAACAAGTCTTGAGACAATTCCTATAACAGGGACACAAGAACGTTCAGGTAGTCCACATTCTTGCTGCAGGTATTTTTTATTATCTTTTTTGTCTTGAGGAGATTGATGATAGTTTTTGTACAAATTAGTATCAGTAAGTGGATTGAATTCATTTACATCTATTCCATTCACTACTCCGAACAGTTTATCCTTTAGGTCATGAAGAAGAGGATCAAGTCCTTCCCCGTAATAACTGTATTGTATTTCCTTAGCATAGGAAGGACTTACTGTAGTTATGAGGTCTGCATGAAAAATCCCTGCTTTCATGCAATTTAGTAATCCATTCCATTCCATCCCAAAAAAGTGTTCATCTCGTACGTTAAGTAATTCATAAAACATATTTGCAGGCATAGCACCCTGATATTGAAGGTTATGGATAGTAAAGACAGATTTTACATCTGCTATAGGCTGGAGGATTTTTAAAAAAGCAGGAATTAAACCTGTTTGCCAATCATTGCTGTGGATGATATCTGGAATAAAGGAAAGAAAGGGAATGGCTTCAATGACGGCTCTGCTAAAGAAAACAAATCGTTCTCCATCGTCAAAGTACCCGTAAGTTCCTTTCCTTCCAAAATAATAAGAGTTTTTTATGAAATAGTAAGTAATGTCGTTATGGATTAATTTATATAGAACAGCTTGTTGATTACGCCACCCGACTGGAACATTAAAAGCTGCAACAAAATTAACTTCCTGTTGATTAATATTTGAATCTTCGTATAAAGGTAAAATAACGGACACTGTACAGTCATGTACTTTTTTTAGGGCAGAAGGCAATGAGCCGATAACGTCGGCAAGCCCTCCGGTTTTTATAAAAGGACTGCATTCTGATGCAGTTAATAAGACGTTTTGCATAGTTCGCTCCTCTTTTGTGTTAAATAGATGATCTCTTAGCAATAGCATACGGTTGTTCTTTAGCACCAATAAGTGTTCGTTTTTCTGAAACGGTTACGTCTTTATCAATAACAACGTCTTCTAGTTCGGCTCCTTCTTTTATATGACAGCGCTGCATGATGATAGAATTCTTAATTTTAGCACCTCTGTCTACTTTTACTCCACGAAATAATATGCTGTTAACTACCTCACCTTTCACGACACATCCATTTGCTATTAAGGAGTTTTTAACTTCAATATGACTGTTGTATTTAGCTGGCGGTTCATCTTTCACTTTGGTATAAATCAATTGATCCGTAAAAAAGAGCTTGCGGTAATTTTCTGAGTCTAACAGCCGCATGTTATATTTGTAATAGCTTTCTAATGAATTAATGACGGAAGAATATCCGTTATGATGATAGGTTTGGACATGCAATTTATTCAGGCTATTTTTTATACCATCCTGGAAAAGATTTGATTTACCTCTTGAAATACATTCTTCTACTAAATCTAAAAATAATTTCTTTCCAATAATATACATGCCTGAATATACAGTTGGATTTGTTTTATCATTTGTAAATGCAGTTACCCAGCCCTGTTCATCATACTCTACTTTTAGGCAGTGGTTGTGCTCTTTCTCTAAGACGGGAAATGTTTTAGTAATAAGGGTCACATCAGCTTCTGTTTGTAAATGGTGGCGGAAGGCTTTTTGGACAGGAATGTTACTTATAAATTGACTTCCGCTGACACAAATATACTGTGGTGTTCCACGGGAAAAAAAATCCCGGTTGTTGTGAAAATGCTGCAGATCTCCTTTAGAGACATCACTCGGATCGTTCCAGTCGGGGGGGAGGATAAATAATCCTCCACGTTTTCTATCAAGGTCCCACTCTGCACCAGTTCCCAAATGATCCGTAAGAGAACGATATTTGTTTCTTGTGAAAACGGCTATTTCATGAATACCTGCGTTGCACATATTAGACAGAGTAAAATCAATTAAACGATATCGTCCGGCAAATGGCACGGCTGCACCGCATCTAAAATAAGTTAATTCCTGCAAAAAATCGAATTCTGAATCAAGATTTACTACTCCCATCATTCCAGTCATATTTGTCTCCCTTCCCACTTAAAGCTGGTTTACAAAAGTGAAGTTTTCAAACGGCGTTTCTTTATCTATCACAATTAATTGCTCATCCGATTCAGGTTTTATGACACAACCATCAGGTATAAAGGTATTTTCCTTAACAATAGCTCTTTCTAATATTACGTCTTTTCCAATTTTAACTTTTGGCATGATTACGGAGTTGCTTATACAGGAACCCGTTTTTGTTTCTACTCCATAAAACAAAATCGATCGTTGAATATTCCCAAATACCTGGCAGCCTTCATTTATTAGTGAACCTCTTACAGTCGCGTCAGGTCCGATATAATGAGGAGGTTGATTTGGGTTTACAGTGTATATACGCCAATGAGGGTCATCAAGGCGAAGAGCAGATTCATCTCCCAATAAATCCATATTAGCTTCCCAATAGCTTTGAATGGTACCGACATCTTTCCAATACCCTCGGAAAGGAAAAGCGAAAAGTTTACGATTGTCCTTAAGCATAGAAGGGATAATATCTTTGCCAAAGTCATGACTTGAAGCAGGACAAGCCGCATCTTCAATTAAATATTGTCTCAAAACAGGCCAGTTAAAAATATAAATTCCCATCGAAGCTAGATTGTTTTGGGCATTTTCCGGTTTCTCTTCAAAGTCTGTAATAGCAAAATGATCATTGGTATTCATGATGCCAAAACGTGAAGTTTCTTCCCATGGTACTTCAATAACTGATATGGATGCTTCAGCCCCAGATTCCTTATGGAAATCAAGCATTGCAGAATAATTCATTTTGTAAATATGATCTCCGGATATGACAAGAACAAATTCAGGATTATATTGATCTAGGAAATGCAGGTTTTGAAAAATGGCATCTGCCGTACCTGAATACCAGTCCCCTCCATCCTTTACTCTGTAAGGAGGTAAAATGCTGGCACCACCATCCGTACGATCCATGTCCCATGGCTGCCCTATGCCAAGATGCCTGTTAAGAGCAAGGGGAGCATATTGTGTTAACACGCCCACCGTATCTATTCCTGAATTTGCGCAATTACTTAAAGTGAAATCAATAATTCGATACTTGCCTCCAAAGTAAACCCCAGGCTTTGCCATATCTTTAGTTAAGAGACCAAGTCTTTTCCCTTCACCGCCGGCAAGAAGCATGCCTACACATTCTTTTTTCATGTATGCGCCTCCTTTGTTTGCTCATTTCTTTTTTTCACTATACTTATCCCAAATGGTGGAACCTTTAATTGAATGGATTGTGACTGGTTATGCCATGGAACTGGTACCGAAAACAAAATATCTTTATTTGTTTGGCCTGATCCTCCAAAGTTCTCGTGATCAGAGTTGAAAACCTCAAAATAAGAACCGGGTTCTAATACTCCAACTTTAAAATCGTAGCGAACTACAGGAGTAAAATTACATATAATAATTAGGTAATCTTCCATTTCCATTCCCTGCCGAATAAAAACAATGACACTTTGGTCATTATTGTCAGCATCTATCCACAAGAAACCATCAGGATCGTGGTCTTTTTCATATAAACATGAATATTCTTTATAAAAATGATTTAATACTTTTACATAATCGAGCATTAGCTGGTGAAGCGGATATTCCAGCACTACCCAATCGAGTCCTTCTTGGTCTTTCCACTCGTCATACTGTGCAATCTCACTGCCCATAAACATAAGTTTTTTTCCAGGGTGAGTCATCATATATCCAAATAATAATCGAAGCTGAGCAAATTGCTGCCATTGATCACCAGGCATTTTTTGCAGAAGTGACTTTTTCCCATGGACGACTTCATCATGAGAAAAAGGGAGAAGATAATTTTCTGAGTAAGCATACATTAATGAAAAGGTAAGTAATTCGTGGTGATGTTTACGGTAAATTGGGTCCATTTCCATATATTTAATAATATCGTTCATCCATCCCATGTTCCATTTGAAATTAAAACCCAGGCCCCCCTCGTGGACCGGGGCGCTGACAAGAGGCCATTCGGAGCTTTCTTCGGCCATCATGAGAACATGAGGATAATATTCAAATACAGCTTTATTTAATTTTTTTAGAAATGCAGTTGCTTCAAGGTTTTCTTCACCGCCGTAAGAATTAAAGACAGGTTCTTCCCCGTTGTGTTTTTCAAAATTTAAATAAAGCATACTTGCTACTGCATCTGTGCGCAGGCCATCCACATGAAATTCTTCAAACCAGTAAACAGCGTTTGAGACTAAGAAACTTTGGACTTCTGGTCTGCCGAAATCAAAGGTTAATGTCCCCCAGGATGTTTTTTCTGCTTTGCGCAGGTCCTGGTATTCGTATAAAGGTTTACCGTCAAATAAACGAAGCCCATGATCATCTTTACAAAAATGGCCGGGAACCCAGTCCATAATCACTCCTATGTTATTTTCATGGCAAGTATTAATAAAATATTTAAAATCGTCTGGAGTTCCATATCTGCTGGTCACAGAAAAGTAACCTGTAATCTGGTAGCCCCATGAACCATCAAACGGATGTTCTGCAAGTGGAAGAAGTTCAATATGTGTATAGCCAAGATCTTTTACATAAGGAATTAAATGATGGGCTAGTTCTCTGTAAGAATAAAAACTGCCATCTTCTTTTTGTTTCCAGGTACCTGCATGGAGTTCATAAATAAGAAGGGGAGATTGATAAGGATTATAAGATTTTTGTTTTTCCATCCAGTCTTCATCTGTCCATTGAAAACTATTTAAATTGCATATAATAGAGGCTGTAGCGGGTCTGATCTCTGAATGGAAGGCGTAAGGGTCTGATTTTAGAATTTTAGAGCCATCCTGCTGCCAAATTTCAAATTTGTAGGCTGCTCCGTTTTTTATATGAGGAAAAAATCCTGCCCACAATCCGGCATCGCTTATCTTATTTAAAGCATGTCTTCCTCCATGCCAGCCATTAAAATCTCCAGCCACGTTTACTTGTTCTGCATGAGGAGCCCAGACTGCAAAACGGCATCCAGTTTGGCCATCTAATGTGTAAGGATGAGCCCCAAGTAAATGATGACTTTGATATAGCGTACCTTGATGAAATAAATAAATATCTTCTTCAAATAATTGGTAAATATCCATTATCCGCCCCCGCCTAAGAAGTTAAAACTCTATATTTTTGTGTTAAGAGTTAATTTCTCCATAGAAAAAAGAAACCCTTCAACTTTTTCAAAAATATTACAGGTTTTCAAATCTCTTTAATAGACCATAGATTATATAAAATAAGATTTAGCACTGAGATAATAATGAATAGTTATCATTTAAGATTCAAAGGGTAAACCTCATTATAGAAAGACTACTGCAGGAGGGAATGGGTAAAAATGGAAAGTGGAATATTCTCATATACATCAAGAGAAAAACGTTTAAATAAAATGAGCGAAAATACGCTGGATGTTCTTGTTAAAGGCGGAGGGATTACAGGGGCAGGCATCACCCTGGATTCCTCAGCGAGAGGATTTTACACAGGAATGATAGAGATGCAGGATTTTGCTGCAGGAACATCGAGCCGTTCTACTAATTAGTTCATGGCGGACTTCGTTATTTGATACAGTTTGAAATGAAGCTTGTTGCAGAAGTTGGCAGAGAACGGGCAGTGGTTTATGAAAATGCCCCCCATGTAACCTCCTTCGGGCTCCGTATGTATGACTCTCTTGCTAAAGTTAAAAAAGAAGAACAGCGCTACATGCTTTCTAAAGATAAAACGCTTGAAAAAGAGCCGTTATTAAGAAAAGAGGACTTGATTGGAAGCGGCGTATATGTTGAATACCGTACCGATGATGCCCGTCTGGCCCTCGAAGTAATTAAGAAAGCTGTGAATGTCGGTGCAAATGCTGTAAATTACACTAAAGCTGAAGAATTTATTTATGAAAACGGAAGAGTGATAGGAATAAAGGCAAAATATATGATTACAGGAAAAGCGTTTGACATTTTTGCAAATTATATTGTGAATGCAGCAGGACCTTGGGTAGATGAACTTCGCAACAAAGACGGTACAAATAAAGGCAAGCATTTACACTTAACGAAAGGTATACACCTTTTATTTTCAAGAAGCCGCTTTCTATTACGGCAGGCACTGTATTTTGATGCACCAGATGGCAGAATGATCTTTGCTATTCCCCGTGAAAATAAAACATATATTGGCACCACAGACAATGATTACGAGGGAGATACGGCTTTTCCCAAAGCAACTCATAAAGACAGGGAGTAATTATTGCATGCCTCAAATTATATTTTTCCATCTCTGAAGCTAACAAATAGCGAAATTGAATCAAGCTGGGCAGGGTTAAGGTCTTTAATTTATGAAAAGGTAAAACTGCTTCTGAAATATCTAGAAAAGATGAAGTTTTTTTCAGACACTGGTTTAATCTCCATTGCAGGAGGAAAATTAACAGGATATCGTAAAATGGCAGAAAAAATAGTGGATATTATAAGTGAAAAAATGAACATTTTTGCCCCTTGCCCGACAGCTCATATTAAACTATCAGGCGGGGAAGTTGGCGGTTCTTCAGGATTTTAAGTGTAAAAAAGAAAATTATCGTGGTAAAGAAGCTGGCCTTTCAAAAGAAGAGTCAGAATTTCTGCTTCGTTTTTACGGTGCAAATGCTTTAAAAATATTTGAACTTCTTCACCTGCTTAAAGACAAAAGTATAGAAGAAGAGCTGCCTAGAAAGCTTTACGGACAATTGCTATATGCTATTGAATACGAGATGACAGCAACACCAACAGACTTTTTTAATCGTAGAACAGGATTATTGTATTTTGGAATCGAAGAAGTAGAGCAGTGAAAAGATCAAGTTTTGGCAGTGATGGAAAGAAAACTCAATTGGACAAAAGATAAAACAGAAGCAATGCAAGCTCAATTAGAATGAGATATTATTTATGCAAAACATTCAGAAGAAACAGCTCAAGAAATAGATACAGAAACGGTTGTCTCTTAAAGGGCGAAACTAAAAATGTATGCAGAAAACCAGTTATTTTAATATACTGGAGGAAAAGCAAGAAACCGGGTAACCGGTTTCTTATCTTCTGAATGGCTGTAACAATATGATTGATAGAAGGAGTCGATGCTCATGGAATGGAAGAAACACTGGGAACGCTGGAGAGAAAAAATTTGGCTTGATCAAGAGTTGAAACAGCAGCTTGAACATATCAGCAATGATGAAAAACAATTAGAAGACAGTTTTTATAAATATTTAGAATTTGGCACAGGCGGTATGCGCGGGGAGATCGGCCCTGGTACTAATCGTATGAATAAATTTACTGTTAGAAGAGCTGCAGAAGGCCTGGCAAGATATATTGATGACCACGGAGATGCAGCAAAATCGCGTGGTGTTGTCATAGCTTTTGATTCACGTTACCGTTCAAAAGAATTTGCTTTAGAAACTGCTTTAACACTTGGAGCTCATTATATTCAAACATACATATTTCAAGAGCTTCGCCCCACCCCGGAACTCTCCTATGCTGTTCGAAAGCTCAACGCGTTTGCCGGTGTGGTTATTACTGCGAGTCATAACCCGCCAGAATACAATGGTTTTAAAATCTACGGAGATGATGGTGGACAGTTTCCGCCAGCTCCTGCAAAAAGAATTATTAAAAAAGTCGATCAAGTAGAAGACGAACTGTCAGTAGAAATAGCCGATGAAAATGAGATGAAGGCGTCGAGGCTTCTGCAGGTTATTGGAGAAGAAATTGATACTGCATACAATGATGAGTTACAGACGGTTACCGTTAATCCACAGTTGATCCAAGAAAAAGGTGATCAGATTTCAATTGTATTTACTCCTCTTCACGGAACAGCTAATATACCTGTAACCCGGGTGTTGGAAACAAGCGGATTTACAAACGTAAACGTAGTAAAAGAACAAGCACTTCCAGACCCAGAATTTTCGACAGTAAAAAGCCCTAATCCTGAAGATAAATCAGCTTTTGAGTTAGCAATTAAAGAGGGAGAGAAGCATCAGGCAGATATCTTAATAGCAACAGATCCAGATGCAGATCGAGTAGGAGTTGCAGTTAAAGGAATGGATAATCATTATCAGCTGTTAACTGGAAATCAAACGGGCGCATTAATATTAGAATATTTACTTTCCGAACGGCAAAAGCAGGATCTTCTTCCGGAAAATGGAATAGTTATGAAAACCATTGTCACATCTGAGCTTGGCCGTGTTATTGCAGAAAATTATGGATTAAACGTTATGGATACATTAACGGGATTTAAATTTATTGGAGAAAAAATTAAACAATTTGAAAACGAAGGAACCTATAAATTCCAATTTGGTTATGAAGAATCCTATGGATATTTAATTGGGGACTTTGTGCGTGACAAAGATGCAGTACAGGCGGCTCTTCTAGCTTCTGAAATGACATTATGGTATAAAGAACAGGGAAAAACACTTTATGATGGTCTATTGGACATTTATAATAACTACGGTTGCTATTTAGAAGATTTGGATTCGCTAACATTAAAAGGAAAAGAAGGAGCCGAGAAAATTGAAGGATTGTTGAAAGATTTTAGACAGAATCCACCAGAAGCTGTAAGCGGGATTCCTGTTAGAGTAATAGAAGATTACCAGACTTCTGAGCGCTTTTATTTAGAAACGAAACAAAGAGAAAAGATCAAACTCCCGGCTTCTAACGTGTTAAAATACATTAGAGAGGATGGAGCCTGGTTTTGTATCAGACCATCAGGTACAGAACCCAAAGTTAAATTTTATTTTGGGGTGAAAGAATCAAACATTGAAAGAGCTGAAGAGAAACTCCTTCAGTTACGAATGGATGTAATGACAAGAGTGAACCAGTATATTTAAAGGTGGTATACGCTCCGGAGAACTTCATCCGGGGCGTTACCATTACATTGTAATTAGATTTTTCTCAGCTAAAAGGGGTTACAATATGTACAGCTGGCAAAGCGACTATTTACAGACGCTCAACTTGAAAAAAGAAACTCCTTCCCGAAAGTATTTAAAGAAAATCATACGAGCGCATGTGAGGACATTTCCGTTTGAAAATGTCAGTAAACTTATTATGCATGATCAATATAAAGGTGCTGCTCCTATACCTTCAGTAAAAAAATTTTTAGAAGACCATTGGAATTACCATACAGGCGGCACTTGTTTTGCTTTGAATTCCTGCTTGTTTGATTTGCTTCTATCTTTGGGGTTTAAAGGTTATCTCATTAGACCTGGGGAAGAGCATATGGCTATTATTATCCGAGATCCTGAACGTAATGAAAGGCTTTTATATGTGGATGTAGGTACTACTGCTCCATTATTTGATCCCATACCATTTCGTGGAAGAAAGCATTCTATTCCACCATTTGCTGGCGAAAAGCTGCTTTTTTTACCAGGTGAAAACCATGGTGAATACACTTACATAAGGGTTAGAGGAGACCAAATAACAGATAAAAAATGGACTTTTTCAGTCTTTAATGAAATGAAGCTAGAAGACTTCGCTCCATGGGTAACGTCTACGTTTCAGCAGGAAGCTGTGTTTATGAACGTGCTTCGTTGTCAGTTATGGCAGCCAGAAAAAAGAAGAGGACTCTCGCTTGTGAACAGAAGATTTACAATTCGTAACGGCAGCGGAGGAGTTTTAACAAAGATGCTTCCAAACCGAAATGCTCTACAGCAAGTACTGATGGAAGATTTTAAAATGCCTAAGCTTCCTGCAGCTGAAGCCCTGGATATCCTTGAGAAGAAAGGGATAGATATTTTTGAGGATTAGAAGGAAGAGGCACCTCCTGCAGGTGAGCCTCTTTTGTTGTTTATAATAACTCCAATGTTTGTTAAGAGGATGAATATTAATATTTAACTTCAAAACTGCCTGCATGATTGACTGCATCAGTTTCTTTTATGTCTAAGTTTTCTACTTTTGAAAACTGATTCCCTTCTGCCATAGCATCCAAAAAATGCCCCATCTTTTTTCTTCCCCTTCTGCTGCAACTTCTACGCTTCCATCCGCTTTATTTCTTACCCATCCTTTAATACCTAATTTTTTGGCTTCTGTTTGTACAAAATTTCTAAAACCTACTCCCTGAACTGTGCCATGAACAACAATTTGCTGTTTAACCACGATATACACCTCCCACTATTATTTATACCTTTTTCAAATATACATCAAACCAAGGTTTTTTTCGATACTCTATATAAGGTAACAGCATACTATTTGTTCATTGTTCCCTTCTGTTTTCATATAGTAAGGGTAAGAAGAGTGGAGGAGGGGAAATGGTGAATATACATGAACAGAAGGAGTTAAAACGGTCCATTGAAGAGATAACTGAAATCGCTGAAGGATTTGGTTTAGATTTTTACCCAATGCGGTATGAGATCTGCCCGGCTGATATTATTTATACGTTTGGTGCCTATGGAATGCCAACACGTTATTCTCATTGGAGTTTTGGTAAACAGTTTCATAAGATGAAGATTCACTACGACCTGGGTCTAAGCAAAATATATGAGCTGGTTATTAATTCAGATCCTTGTTATGCGTTTTTATTAGACAGTAACTCATTAATTCAAAATAAATTGATTGTGGCTCATGTTCTTGCTCATTGTGATTTTTTTAAGAATAATGTTAGATTTTCAAATACAAGAAAAGATATGGTAGAAAGTATGGCAGCAGCGGCTGAGAGGATTTCACACTACGAAATGTCTTACGGAAAAAAAGAAGTAGAACAGTTCTTAGATGCTGTTCTGGCTGTCCAGGAGCATATTGATCCAAGCCTTGTTCGTCCAAAGCTTGATTGGACAATAGAAAGTGAAGAAGAAGAGACACCAGTAAACGAAAAGCCAGGTCCTTATGCTGACTTATGGAGTTTAGATGAAAAGGAAAAAACGGTATCGCCAAAAAGAAAAAAGAAGGCTTTTCCGCCTCGGCCAGAAAAAGATTTACTTCTGTTTATAGAAGAATACAGTAGAGATCTGGAAGCATGGCAGCGGGATATTTTAACTATGATGCGTGAAGAAATGTTATATTTTTGGCCGCAGTTAGAAACGAAAATTATGAATGAGGGATGGGCCTCCTATTGGCACGCAAGAATATTGCGCGAAATGGATTTAAGTACAGAGGAAAGTGTAGAATTCGCAAAATTAAATGCCAGTGTTATCCAGCCTTCAAAGACAACCATTAATCCTTACCATTTGGGCTTGAAGATTTTTGAAGATATTGAAGAACGCTACAACCATCCAGATGAAAGACTTAAAGAGCTTGGGGTTGAACTAGGAAGCGGCAGAGAAAAGCTGTTTGAAGTAAGAGAGTTAGAATCAGATACTTCTTTTATTAGAAATTACGTAACCAAAGAGTTAGTTCAAAAAGAAGATATGTATTTATTTCAGAAACAGGGCAGAGATTACACTATTGTAGATAAAGAGTGGCAGAATGTTAGAGATCAAATTATTCGGTCACGTGTAAACGGTGGATTTCCATATTTAACAGTAACGGACGGGGATTATGCAAAAGCTGGGGAATTATATATTACACATCACTTTGAAGAAGAAGAGTTGGATATAAAATATTTGGAAAAAACGCTTCCTTATTTGCATCAGCTTTGGGGAAGAACAGTACACTTAGAAACAGTAGTGGATGGGAAAACAGCCGTATTTAGTTATAATGGGCGTAAAGTTCATCGAAAAACATTGTAAACAATCTGCCAGTTAAAGTTAATTTTCTAAAAATTTCCAATTTAGAAATTTTTGTGTTATACTTTTGCCAAATACCCGGCATTTTTCTCGGATGCCGGGTTCTATATCATAAAAGGGGGAATTTAGAATGAAGAAATTTGTCATGTTTTCTCTTCTTGCTATGTTGTTATTGTTCATAGCAGCTTGTGGTGCTGAAGAGAGCCCGGAGGAAGAGAGCGGGGCAAAAGTACCTGAAGACGAGCCTGCCGAAGAGACAGAAAATGGGGCAGAAAATGAAGAAGAACCAGCAGAAGACGGGGATCGACCTACATATTCCGTAGCAACAGACAATAATTATATACCATTTGAATTTATCGATCAAGAAACAGATGAATTGGTAGGGTTTGATATTGATTTAATCAATGCTATCGCTGATGAAGCAGGGTTTAATATAGAAATTGAACAAATGGAGTTTTCCGGAATCGTATCTGCCATTCCATCCGGCCGTTTCGATATCGGAATTGCTGGAATGACGATTACGGAAGAACGTAAAGAAAACATTGACTTTTCTCAGCCTTATTATGACGCTGGATTAATTTTGGCAGTATTAGAAGACAATAAGGAAATTTCTTCTATTGAAGATGTGGACGGTATGACAGTGGCAACGCGTGTTGGTTCCACTAGTGGATTATCTTAAAGAAAATACGGATGCCAACATAGAAGCGTTCCCAGAAATTACAGAAGCGTATCGAAGCGTGCTAACGGAACGGACAGATGCAGTATTGTATGATAAACCGAATGTTGAATATTATGCAGAAACAGAAGCTGGAGGAGAGCTTGTAACAGTTGGGGAACTATTGCAAGGGGAGCAGTATGGAATAGCTTTCCCGAAAGACTCTGAACTGCGTGACGAAGTAGATGACGCAATCGATTCATTAAAAGAAAGCGGAGAATTTGACGAAATTTACGAAGAGTGGTTTGGCGAAGCTCCTGATATCGAGGAAGAATAAAATTGGAAAAGCGTGACATTTAAGATTGTCACGCTTTAATTTTGTGTTGTTGCAGGGGAGTTGAAACAAATGTATTTGTTTTCTACAAATCATTATATTGAAATTCTGCCAAATTTATGGTCAGGGTTCCTTTTTACACTTTTAATAACAATCACTGGTGTGGCAATTGGTTTTGTTCTTGGGGCTGTTTTTGGTTTAATGAGGCTTTCAAAAGTTAAAATAATTTATGGTATTGCTACTGTTTATGTTGAACTTGTAAGAGGCACGCCGCTATTGGTTCAAATATTTTTTATTTATTTTGGGCTGTCCGATTTTATGAACATCAACCTGGATAAATTAACGGCTTCTATTATAGCCATTGCTGCTAATGCAGGAGCCTATATAGCTGAAATTGTACGAGGAGCTGTTCAGTCCGTTGATAAAGGTCAAACAGAAGCCGGAAGGTCTCTTGGGTTATCTTCCCGCCAAACGATGCGTTATATTATTTGGCCGCAAGCATTAAGACGAATGATACCCCCACTTGGAAATCAATTTATTATAAGTCTGAAGGACACTTCCTTGTTTTCAGCAATAGCCGTTACAGATCTTATGTATAAAGGACGCCAATATGCAAGTTCAACATTTGCAGATTTCGAATCTTATATAATGGTGGCTATCTTTTATTTAATAATCACTATACCTTCTATGCTCATTCTGCGTCAGTACGAACGGAGGTTTGAAAGAGAATGATACAAGTGAAAGATCTGCATAAGTCCTTTGGAGATACGGAAGTTCTTAAGGGTTTAACTACAGAAATCAAGGAAAAAGAAGTGGTATGCGTCATTGGTCCTTCCGGCTCTGGTAAAAGTACATTCCTGCGCTGTTTAAACATGCTAGAAGAGATTACCGAGGGTCATGTGGTTATTGATGGAAGTGATTTAACGGACCCTACTACTGACATTAATATGGTTCGATCTGAAGTAGGGATGGTTTTTCAGCATTTTAATTTATTTCCTCACTTAACTGTACTTGAAAATATTATTTTAGCACCTAGAAAGGTGAGAAACGTTACAAAAAAGGAAGCAGAAGAAACTGCTTTACCATTACTAGATAAGGTTGGTTTAAAAGATAAGGCTCATGTTTATCCTAATAGTCTATCTGGAGGTCAAAAACAGCGAGTAGCAATTGCGAGAGCATTGGCAATGAATCCTAAAGTGATGCTTTTTGACGAACCAACTTCTGCCCTAGACCCTGAGTTAGTTGGGGATGTGCTGGCAGTGATGAAAGATTTAGCTGAAGAAGGAATGACAATGGTAGTAGTGACACATGAAATGGGGTTTGCCAAAGAAGTAGGAGACCGCGTCTTTTTCATCGATGAAGGAATTTTCATGGAAGAAGGACCGCCTTCTGATATTTTCGACAATCCTCAACATCCAAGAACCCAGTCTTTTTTGAGTAAAGTACTCTAACCTTGTAAATAAAACCCTTGAAGTCGCGCTTCAAGGGTTTTTTGTTTGGTGCATTGAATTATTCACTTTTAGCAGAGTGATTGCGATAAGCAGTGTGGTTCACAGGTCCAATGAATTGATTTAGAGGAAAAGAATCCTTGATCGCAGCTGTTATAAATTGCTTAGCTGTCTCAATAGCTTCTCTAACTGGCTTGCCGTGTGCTAACTCTGCTGTAATCGCAGCAGAGTACGTACATCCTGCACCGTGCGTATATTCCGTATGAATTTTAGGTGACTCAATATACTCAAAGCTTTTTCCATCATACAAAACATCAATGGATTGATCCTCGCCTGTTTCGCCGCCCCCTTTTACAATGACAAAGGATGGCCCCTGTTCATAAATAGCTTCAGCTGCCTGTTTCATCTCTTCTAAGCTATGAATTGGCCCAATACCAGCTATCTGTGATGCTTCAAAAAGGTTGGGGGTAACAACCAAAGCTTTTGGGACAAGTACTTCCCGTAGATATTGATCTACTTCAGGATTAAGGGCTTCATCAGCACCTTTACAAACCATCACCGGATCAACGACTAACTTTTCTATATTGTATTGGTCTACTTTTTTTGCGACCACTTCTATCGTTTCCATAGATCCGAGCATACCAGTCTTTGCCGCATCTATACCAATACCGGCTAGAACCGTTTCGAGCTGTGCTTCAAGGACTGAAAGATCCTGTGGGAAAACAGCATGATACCAATCACGGTGGGGGTCTTGTGCCACAATTGTAGTAAGAGAAGTCATGCCATAGACTCCTAGTTCTTGGAACGTTTTTAAATCAGCTTGAATACCAGCCCCTCCGCTAGTATCAGAACCAGCAATTGTTAGGACTTTTTTCAATGACATTACCTTTCGCCTCACTTTAAAAGAAATTATGCTGTATTATCTGTCTCATTCCACACATATCTATCATACAAACAGCCTAATTTTTTGCAGCAAATTGGAGTTAAATGACCCATTCTCCGTTTCGCATTAATGGTTCGCTTTCTCCATTGAAAAGCTTGCCATCAATATTCATTTCACCACTGCCTATCATAAAATCTACATGAGTAATGCTGGTATTAAGACCATTGGCTTCTTTTTCTTCTTTTGACATCTCCGTTCCATTTTCCATACAAAAGGCATAAGCGCTTCCTATAGCGAGATGATTAGACGCATTTTCATCAAAGAGAGTGTTATAAAATAACGTTCCAGATTGGGAAATAGGGGAACTGTGCGGCACAAGAGCGACTTCTCCTAAATAATGGGAGCCTTCATCGGTTTCGATTAGATTTTTTAACGTTTCTTCTCCTTCTTGGGCACTTACTTCAGTGATTTTTCCATCTTTGAAATGAATAGTAAAATCGTCAATAACATTACCACTATAGTTAAGAGGTTTTGTGTTTTTTACACAGCCATTTACTCCTGTTTTATGGGGGACTGTAAACACTTCTTCTGTAGGCATATTAGCAATGAAGTGCACACCGTCTTTGTTATCGCTGCCACCTCCTGCCCAAATATGCCCTTCTGGAAGATCAATTGTTAAATCAGTTCCAGGAGCTTGGTAGTGGAGCTGCTTGAACTTTTTTTCATTTAAAAATGCAGCTTTCTCCTGTAATCTCTTGTTGTGTTCATCCCATTCTGCAACCGGGTTTTCCCGGTCAGCACGTACAGCTTTAAAGATAGCTTCCCACAGCTTTTTTTCAGCTTCTTCTTCTGAGACATTCGGGAATACTTTTTTAGCCCAGCCAAAAGATGGAGCTGCGATAACAAGCCAGCTCACCAAATCTGACTGGATATAAGAACGAAAGGTATCCATTGCTTCTCCGGCAGTTTTGTTAGCAGTTGCTATACGATTTTGATCTACACCTTTTAGAAGATCCGGATCCGTTGATTTTACAGTGATAAAAGCTGCTCCTTTTTCTGCTAACTCTTCTCTTCCTTTAGCAATCCAGCTAGGGAATTCTTTAAAAGCATCGTCTGGAGCTTTTTCATATTTTAGTCTGGAAAGGTCTTCATCTACCCAGTCTACATGGACATTTTTAGCCCCTGTTTCATATGCTTTTTTTGCAATACGACGAACAAAAACGGCTGATGTAATCGGAGCGGAAATAAAGAGGGTTTGATTTTGTTGAATGTTAACACCTTTTTTAACTGCAAGCTCTGCATAGTTTTCCAGCTTTCTTTCAAAGTTTTCCATCAGTATTCTCCTTTTTGCTGTATGATAAAAATTGATAAACTATACCACATTATTCTAGAAAATATTGTAACATATACACGGATAATACAATTTAGTGATGTTTTTAGGATCAAGTAATACATTATTATAGAAGAGTTACGAACTGAATTATCCATTCACATACAAAAGATTTGGGAGGAAACAAATGAAAACATTAACGGTGTTTTGTGGTTCAAGTAAAGGCAATAATTCCTTATATATAAAAGAAGCAGAGAAATTAGGTGAAGCAGCCGCAAAAAACAATGTTGAAATCATATACGGAGGGTCAAGCTCAGGATTAATGGGAGCGGTTGCTGATGGAGCAATTGGACAAGGAGGCAAGGTGACTGGCATCATTCCTGAAGAGCTTAAACCGAAAGAAATAGCTCATCAGCACGTAACAAATCTTATTACTGTGAACAGCATGCATGAAAGAAAGGCATTAATGTATGAAAAGGGGGAAGCATTTGTAGCGATGCCCGGGGGAATAGGAACCCTCGAAGAAATTATGGAAGTGCTTACGTGGGGCGCCATTGGACATCATCATAAGAGATGTGCCTTGTTAAATGTATGTAATTATTACGCTCCTTTACATGCCCTTTTAGAACATATGGTTACGGAAGGGTTTTTATCCCAATCCATAAAAGATAAAATAATAATAGAAGATAATACAAAAAAGCTCCTCAAACGTTTAGACATGTAGACATACACAATGAGAAAATCGCCTTGTTTTCTGTAAGGCGATTTTTTATGACGACATTTTAATATTTGCTTTTTGATTATCTGCCAGGTCAATGGTGTCTCTTTTGTGGAAATTATGAATGTTGGCTACGAAGCTGGTAGGGGGAGCTTGAATTTTAGTATTATATTTCACAACTGTATTATTATAAATTGTCGTAGCTTTTTTTATTTTTACTTCTGTTTCTTTTATTTTGTTTTCTAAAGAAATAAAAGACTCATCTTGTTTTAATTCCGGCACTTCTTCTTCTAATGCAAACAATTGATGCAGTGTATCAGAGAGCTCTTCATTTATAGTCATTTGATGAGTTCTGTTACTGTTCGGGGATGCTAATTGACTTCTTAACTCCACTATTCTTTCTAATGTATGCTGTTCATACCTTACATGCTGCTGCATGACATCAATCAAACCAGGAATTAAGTCTACTCTTCGGTTTAATTGAGTTTCAATTTGTGCCCAGGCATCTTCCACCCAATTTAAATATTTGATCAGCGCATTATACCCAATGATCCAGTTGACTAAAGCAATAATAATTACTATTCCTAGTACAGCGCCAAAAAAGGTCAAATCGATGGAACCTCCTTTACGGCTAATTTACCCCCAGTGAAAGTAGTGAATATGTACACTAAATTGGGAATCATCTACAAACAGTATAGCACGTTTATATATCTTCTATCATTGTTTTGTTCGTAAAGGTTATGAAAAAAGATGTTTAATACATACATATAATCATACAATGCCAGGTAACACAAATAAAATATATTTTAAACACTTTTTTAAAAGAAGTAATTGACGTTTTTCTTCACAATTACTTATAATTGAATCAAACCATTGCAAACGCTTACAAAGTGGTTGCAGCATTACAAAAAATGTAATGGTTTCCTTTTTGGTTAATTTCTGAACGATTGCTCAGCTTTTATGTATTGATATTAAAGGGATGGAGGAGAGGGTATGAATTTTGAGCTAACAAGTGAGCAGCGAATGACAAGGGATATGGTACGTGAGTTTGCGGAGCAGGAAATTGCTCCTAAAGCACAAGAAGTTGATAAAGAAGCTAAGTTTCCTGAAGAAACGTTTAAAAAAATGGGAGAGCTTGGCCTCTTGGGGATACCGTTTCCAGAAAAATACGGTGGTTCAGGCGGGGATACAATAGCTTATGCTCTGGCTGTAGAAGAAGTGGGGAAGGCTTGTGGAAGTACAGGACTGAGTTATGCTGCTGCTGTGTCATTAGGAGCGAGTCCTCTATATTATTTTGGAACAGAAAAACAAAAACAAGACCACTTAGTACCGCTAGCTTCCGGGAAAGCTTTAGGTTCATTTGGATTAACGGAACCGAATGCTGGTTCTGATGCAGGAGGTACGAGGACAAAAGCAGAATTAGTTGGAGAAGAATATGTGTTAAATGGAGAAAAGTGCTGGATAACTAACGCTCAATTTGCAAGATCGGTAATCGTCACAGCAGTTACAGGTAAAAATACAAATGGAAAAAATATTATATCAGCTTTTATTGTTCCAACTAATACGGAAGGATTCACTATAACTAGCCCTTATGAAAAAATGGGAGTGCGAGGATCTAACACCTCTGAATTGGTACTTGAAGATGTGAAAGTACCGAAAGAGAATTTGCTTGGTGATCCTGCAAAAGGGTTCAATCAATTTCTATATACCCTTGATGGAGGAAGAATTTCTATCGCAGCTCTAGCAGTAGGAATCGCACGTGGAGCATTTGAGAAAGCCCTTGCGTACGCTAAGGAGCGTAAGCAATTCGGCCACACTATATCTTCTTTTCAAGGCATCCAATTTAAATTAGCAGATATGGCAATGGAAATAGAAATAGCTCAAAATATGGTTCTTAAAGCGGCATGGTTAAAAGACCAAAAAAAACCTTTTAAAAAAGAGGCTTCTTATGCAAAACTGTTTGCTTCAGAGATGGCAACAAGAACATGTAATCAAGCATTACAAATACACGGCGGCTACGGATACATGAGAGAATACGAAATAGAAAGAATGCTGCGGGACACTAAACTGATGGAAATTGGGGAAGGTACTTCTGAAATACAGAGAATGGTTATTGCTCGAGAACTTGGGTGTTAAATATCATTCATTAATCATTTTTGGGAAGGGGAGAACCAATGGCAGGGAATTTGGAGGTTTCCGTTGGAAAACTGCTTGAACAAACAGCTGGATCATATGGTGAAAAAGAAGCGGTCGTCTATCCAGATCGAGGGCTTCGTTATACTTACAAAGAATTCGAAGAAATTTGCAGAAAAGCTGCAAAGGGATTCATGGGCCTTGGAGTTGGAAAAGGAGAGCAGATAGCTATTTGGGCTGCTAATAAGCCGGAATGGTTAATATCTCAGTTTTCTACCGCAAAAATGGGAGCGGTCTTAGTAACGGTCAACACAAACTATATGGCACAAGAGCTTGAATATTTACTTCAACAGTCTGACGCTTCCACCTTAATTTTACAAGAATCATATAAAGGGGTTTCCTATGTAGAAACGCTTTATGAGGTTGTCCCTGAGTTAAGGGAATCACAACCTGGAAAGTTATCCAGCAATAAGTTTCCGTTTTTAAAAAACGTTATATTTTTAGGAGATGAAAAAAAACCCGGCATGTATACATGGAATCAACTAATGGAGATGTCAAACGAAATAAGCGAAGAAGCTTTAAACCAGCGAATGATGTCTCTAAATCCTGATGAGGTAATTAATATGCAGTACACATCGGGTACTACGGGATTTCCTAAAGGGGTTATGCTCACACATAATAATATTGTAAACAACGGCCTTAATATTGCTGCATGTATGGAGCTCTCTGAAGAAGACCGACTGTGTATTCCCGTACCGTTTTTCCATTGTTTTGGCTGTGTACTAGGGACAATGGCATGCGTGACAAAAGGGGCTGCTATGGTTCCAGTAGAGGAGTTTGACCCTTTAGAAGTGTTAAAAGCGGTAGAGTCAGAAAGGTGTACGGCTCTTCATGGAGTGCCAACAATGTTCATTGCTGAAATGAATCACCCAAAATTTCCAGAATTTGACCTTAGTTCATTGCGGACGGGTATCATGGCAGGATCTAATTGTCCGATAGAGGTAATGAAGGGTGTCATAGAAAAGATGGGGGCAGAGGAAATAACAATTGCATATGGCCAGACTGAATCTTCGCCCGTTATTACCCAAACCAGAGTAGATGATTCGATTGAAAAAAGAGTGGAAACAGTTGGGAAAGCACTTCCTAATGTAGAAGTCAAAATCGTAGATCCTAAATCAAAAAAAGAGCTCCCAACAGGTGAGCAGGGGGAGCTTTGCACAAGAGGTTATCATGTAATGAAAGGCTATTATAAACAAAAAGAAGCTACGGAAAATGTTATATCAGAAGATGGCTGGTTATATACAGGGGACTTGGCCGTGATGGATAAAGATGGATATTGTAAAATTACTGGTCGATTAAAAGATATGATTATTCGTGGAGGCGAAAACATTTATCCTAGAGAAATTGAAGAGTTTTTATATGAACATCCAAAACTTCTTGATGTGCAGGTAGTAGGTATACCAAGTGACAAATATGGCGAAGAAGTTTCAGCGTGGATTCGGTTAAAAGAAGGAGAAACATGTACGGCTGACGAAATACGTTCGTATTGTGAAGGGAATATTTCAAGGCATAAAATCCCAAAATTTATTAGTTTTGTGGATGAGTATCCTATGACAGCTTCAGGTAAAATCCAAAAGTTTAAAATCCGTGAATTAGCATCCAGTCATTTTTCTTCCAAATAAAAGGGAGAGGGTTATAAGAGCGAGGTGGGAAATATGTTTCGGAAAGTGTTAATCGCCAATAGAGGAGAGGTAGCTTGCAGAGTAGTGAGAGCATGCGAAGAACTAGGTATCATTTCAGCAGCAATATATTCGGAAGCAGACAAGCAGGCTGAGCATGTAAGGATGGCTGATGAAGCATATCTTATTGGTCCTCCACCAGTTAAAGAAAGTTATCTTGATATACATTCTATCCTGCAGGCGGCAAAAGACGCGGGAGCTGATGCGGTACATCCAGGATACGGTCTGTTGTCAGAAAACGCTGATTTTGCAAAAAAGTGTGAAAGAGAAGGTATCACTTTCATAGGACCTTCTCCTGAAATCATGGAACTAATGGGAGATAAAATTGCTGCAAGAAAGACAATAAAGAAGGCAGGTATTCCTGTCATTCCAGGTATAGATCAAGGAGCAGATAGCGCAGAGGCTGCACTAGAACACTCTGAACAAATTGGATATCCGGTTATGCTCAAAGCATCCGCAGGAGGCGGCGGAATTGGTATGCAGAAAGTTAGCAATGAGCAAGAATTAAAAAATGCATTTGAAGGAAATAAAAAGAGAGCGAATGATTTTTTTGGAAATGGAACGCTTTATATTGAAAAAATTATTGAAAACCCAAGACACGTTGAAATACAAGTTCTAGCTGACCAGCATGGAAACGTGATTCATCTTGGAGAGAGGGATTGCTCGGTACAGCGCCGAAACCAAAAAGTGATAGAAGAAAGTCCTTCTCCATTTATTAATGATAAGACTCGTAACAAAATGGGAGAAGCAGCCGTAAAAGCAGCAGAATATATAGGTTATGTGAACGCAGGAACGATTGAATTTTTAGTGGATGCACAACAAGAATTTTATTTTTTGGAAATGAACACGAGACTTCAAGTGGAACATCCTGTAACGGAGGAAGTAACTAACGTGGATTTAGTAAAGTGGCAGATGCGTATAGCTTCAGGAGAAGTTCTTCATTTAACGCAGAAAAATATTGTACAAAATGGTCACGCTTTAGAAGCAAGAATTTATGCTGAGGATCCTATCAATTTTTTTCCTTCTCCTGGAAAGATCACAACATTAGCTTTACCAAATGGAAATCATATACGCCACGAATGCGGGGTAAGAGCAGGATCAGTCGTCACTCCGCACTATGATCCTATGATTGCAAAAATTATTACGAGAGGAAAAGATCGTCAAGAAAGCATCGATCAAATGATTAATGCTTTAGAAAATTATCATTTAGAAGGAATTAAAACGAACATCCCAATGATTTTAGAAGTACTTCAACATGATATTTTCAAGCAAGGGATGGCAGATACTTCTTTTGTAACAGAAACTCTTCGCTCTGCGAATGTATAAACAAGGAGGCAGAAAATGAGTAAGATAACAGCAGCAATGGCAGGTAATTTATGGAAATTATTAGTGGGTGAAGGCGAAGAAATTCAAGAAGGGCAGGAGGTAGCTATTTTGGAGTCCATGAAAATGGAGATTCCTATTGCAGCAGAGACAAATGGCAAAATTAAAACAGTTTTAAAAGACGAAGGGGAATTTGTTAATGAAGGGGATGAATTGTTCGAGCTGGAGTAGAGAGGGGGAGCAGGATGAATTGGCCAACCCATGTAACTGTAAAAGAAGTAGGACCCCGTGACGGTCTTCAGAATGAAAAGAAATTAATCCCCACAACAGTAAAAACCAATTGGATTGATCATTTGTCCGAGAGTGGATTGCGCCACATTGAAATCACTTCTTTTGTCCACCCAAAATGGGTGCCGGCATTAGCGGACGCAAAAGATGTTGCTAAATCGATCCAGCGCAGGGAAGGGATAGTGTACAGCGCACTTGTTCCAAATCAAAAAGGGCTTGAAGCTGCTTTAGAGACTAATGTTGATGAAATTGCAATATTTATGTCCGCTACAGACACCCATAATAAAAAGAATATAAACAAGAGTATAGTTGAAACTCTGCCAATTTTGAGGCAAACAGCAGAAGAAGCAATAAAAGCAAATAAACCTGTTCGAGCTTATGTTTCTACAGCATTTTTTTGTCCTTATGAAGGCCGCACTAACCCTGAAAATGTACGGAAAATAAGTGAATCACTATTAGAAATGGGCGTATATGAACTATCCATTGGAGATACAGTTGGCACGGCTTCTCCTCTGCAGGTAGAAGAAACATTGAAACATTTATTAAAGAATATTCCTGTAAATAAATTGGCTATGCATTTTCACGATACGAGAGGAACAGCACTTCCTAATACACTAAAAGCACTTGAAATGGGAATAGCGGCCTTCGACAGTTCTTGCGGAGGATTAGGAGGCTGCCCTTACGCACCAGGAGCTTCTGGAAATACAGCAACAGAAGATCTTCTTTATATGCTTCACCAAATGGGCATTGAAACAGGTATCTCAGAAGAAAAGATTATTAAAAATGCTCTGTTTATGGAAACTCAAATTGGAAAATCTTTACCGAGTAAATCACTGAAGGCGTATAAAGGCAGAATATCAACACTATCTAAGAAAGGGGACAAAAGATGAAAAAGTATATTGGTCTTGATAAGTCTCATGAAGGAATTACAATATTAAGCTTAAAGAGACCTTCAGCAGCAAATGCACTATCGACCCCCCTTTTAAAAGAAATGCAAGAGACTTTAAAAGATCTTGCTTATGATGCATCATGCCGTGTTTTGATCATTTGCGGAGAAGGGGAAAAAGTATTTTGCGCTGGGGCAGATTTAAAAGAAAGAGCAGAAATGAACCATACTGAAGTTAGAAAAACAGTTTCATTAATAAAAGAAACGATAAATCAATTAGACAACATTCCCAAGCCCGTTATAGCTGCTATGAATGGAAGCGCTCTTGGTGGAGGACTTGAATTAGCTCTTGCATGTGACTTCCGTATTACCAGTAGCAGCGGTAAATACGGCCTTCCTGAAACTTCTTTAGCTATAATACCAGGAGGAGGCGGAACACAGCGTTTACCGCTGCTGATTGGAAAAGCCAAAGCAAAAGAATTGATATTTACTGCCCGGAAAATTAATGGGAAAGAAGCGGTAGATTTAGGGATAGCGGAATATGTTGAAAATAGTGAAAATGTGCTGAATAAAGCGTTAGAGCTAGCCGCTGAAATAACGAGAAATGGACCTGTGGCAGTATCAGCTGCTAAAACAGCCATAAACGGAGGGGTCGATACAGGTTTGTCGGCTGGGCTTGTAATGGAAGAAAAATGCTATGAAGCCACGATAAGCACAGAAGACCGGCTGGAAGGATTGAAAGCTTTCAAAGAAAAGCGCACTCCAATATATACAGGGAAATAGGGAGGGATACATAATGATCAACGAAGATTTTCATCAACAGTTAGTGAACCGGATTGAAAAAGGCGGGGACGATAAATATCATGAAAAAAATAAAGAAAAAGGTAAATTGTTCGTCCGTGATCGTTTGAATGCATTGCTGGATGATGGACTAGCTTTTGAAGATGGAAAGTTTGCAAACAGCCAAAATGAAGGACTTGCTGCAGACGGGGTTGTGACTGGTACAGGTAATATTAATGGCCAGCTCGTTTGCTTTATGGCAAATGATTCTACTGTAAAAGCAGGCTCTTGGGGAGCAAGGACGGTAGAGAAAATCATTCGAATTCAGGAAACAGCGGAAAAGCTGGGTGTACCTATGTTGTATTTGGTTGATTCAGCGGGAGCCAGGATTACAGACCAGATAGAAATGTTCCCTGGCAGACGTGGAGCTGGACGAATTTTTTATAACCAGGTGAAGCTCTCTGGACAAATCCCTCAGGTTTGTATCCTTTTTGGTCCATCAGCTGCAGGAGGAGCTTATATTCCGGCATTTTGCGACACAGTAATTATGGTAGAAGGAAACGCATCAATGTACTTGGGCTCTCCTCGAATGGCTGAAATGGTAATTGGGGAAAAGGTTTCTCTCGAAGAAATGGGAGGAGCAAAAATGCATTGTTCGGTTTCCGGCTGCGGAGACATACTTGCAAAAGATGAAAATGAGGCTATTGAGCTTGCCCGTCAATATTTGTCTTACTTTCCTGCAAACTTTGAAGAAAAGACCACATTAATTGAGCCGGAGCTTGCTCCCCCCCATGAAAAGCCTTTAAAAGAGATTATTCCTGCCAATCAGAACGCTCCATTTGATATGCACCAGCTAATCAGCCATATCATTGATGCAGACAGTTTTTTTGAAATGAAAAAAGAGTTTGCCCCCGAAATTATTACTGGATTTGCTCGTTTGAATGGGGAAGCGGTTGGAATTATTGCTAATCAGCCAAAAGTTAAAGGAGGAGTATTATTCCACGACTCTGCTGACAAAGCTGCACGGTTCATTACGCTATGTGATGCATATCACCTGCCATTGCTGTTTTTAGCTGATATACCTGGGTTTATGATTGGAACAAGGGTTGAAAAAGCAGGGATTATCCGCCACGGTGCAAAAATGATAGCTGCAATGTCAGAGGCTACCGTTCCTAAAGTTTCTGTTATTGTCCGAAAAGCATATGGAGCCGGATTATATGCAATGGCCGGACCTGCTTTTGAACCGGACTGTTGTTTGGCTCTTCCTAGTGCACAAATTGCAGTAATGGGTCCAGAAGCTGCAGTCAATGCAGTATATGCAAATAAAATTGCAGAACTGGCTGATAAAGACAAACCTGCTTTTATTGAAGAGAAGCGGCAGGAATATAAAGAAAATATTGATATTTACCGACTTGCCTCAGAGATGGTAGTTGACGGTATTGTAGAACCAGATCATTTACGAAGTGAATTATCTGTACGATTAAAAAGTTACAGAAGCAAATATAAAGAGTTTTCCAAAAGAAAACATGCTGTTTATCCTGTTTAATTAGGACACCGAGAGAGGAGGATTTTACATGACAGAAGATGCTGTTTGGTTTCCAGATGAATCTTTCAAAAAAAGTACACGTCTTTATCAATGGATGCAGCAACTTGGTTACAAGGAATATGAAAATTTTTTAGAAGATTCCACCAAAGATATATCCTGGTTCTGGCATGAGGCAGAGAAGGTGTTAGGTGTCGAATGGTTTGCACCATACAAGAAAACACTAGACCTGTCAAAAGGTATTCAATGGCCGAAATGGTTTGTAGATGGTAAGCTGAATGCCTGCTGCAACGCCGTTCATACATGGACGAAACAAAGAGAGACATCTAATTCACCGGCTTTAAAATGGGAAGGAGAAGACGGTGAAGTTATCCAGTTTACTTTTTCTCAATTAAAAAAAGAGATTGATCAAACAGCGGCAGGGTTAAAAGAAATAGGTGTACAAAAAGGTGATGTAGTAACGCTCTATATGCCAATGATTCCAGAAACAGTTATTGCAATGATGGCTGTTACAAAATTGGGTGCAGTTTTTTCTCCTACTTTTTCCGGTTACGGTGCTGAGGCTGTTGCGACTAGAATGAATGCCTCCAAAACAAAAGTTTTAATTACGGCAGACGGCTTTTTGCGCAGAGGAAAAAAAGTTCAAATGAAAAAAGAAGCGGACCGGGCCGCGTCTCTGACACCATCTTTAGAAAAAATGGTAGTTGTTAACAGGCTAAATATCGATTCAAATTGGAATGAAACGCGTGACATTTCATGGAAAAACCTTATGTCTTTATCTTCTGTAAATACGAAAATGGAAGAAATGGAGAGTTCAGACACATTGATGTTGATCTATACATCTGGGACTACTGGCAAGCCAAAAGGAGCCGTTCATACCCATTCCGGATTTCCGTTAAAGGCTGCTTTTGACGCAGGGATAGGCATGGATGTAAAAAAAGGAGATACTTTATTTTGGTTTACTGATATGGGATGGATGATGGGACCTTTCTTAGTTTACGGGGCTCTTATAAATGGAGCGTGTATTCTTATGTATGAAGGCACTCCAGATTTTCCGGAACCGGATCGGTTATGGAAGTTAGTTGATAAACATGAGGTCACACATTTAGGAATTTCCCCAACTCTTATTCGTTCTTTAATGAAACATGGAGAGCAGTTTGTCAATGAGTTTTCGATGTCGAACTTAAGAGTAATTGCTTCGACAGGCGAGCCATGGAACCCGGAACCGTGGAAATGGCTGTTTAAAACAGCCGGTAAAAACAAAACGCCGATTTTTAACTATTCTGGAGGTACAGAGATTGCTGGTGGCATATTAGGTAATGTACTTGTTAAACCAATTGGTCCGGTTACATTTAATTCTGCTATTCCTGGAATGGCAGCAGAAGTTTTTAATGAAAAGGGAGAGCCGGCTGTTGGTGAAGTTGGAGAACTAGTCATAACTAAGCCATGGGTTGGTATGACAAATGGTTTTTGGAATGAACCAGACAGATATGAAGAGACGTATTGGAAAAGGTGGGAAAATATTTGGGTTCATGGCGACTGGGCGGTAAAAGATGAAAAAGGCTATTGGACGATTACCGGTAGATCAGACGATATATTAAACATAGCAGGCAAAAGATTAGGACCTGCTGAAATGGAATCTGTTTTAGTAGAGCATCCAGCCGTTAGAGAAGCTGGTACAATTGGAGTTCCTCACGATGTGAAAGGGGAAGAAGCTGTTTGTTTTGTGATTTTAAATGATGAATATAACTACTCAAAAAAGCTTGAAGAGGAACTGATAGCTCAATGCGGCTTAAAACTTGGAAAAGCACTTCGTCCTTCTTCTATTTTTACTGTTTATGATTTGCCTAAAACAAGAAATGCAAAAGTAATGCGCAGAGCGATCAAAGCTGCCTTTTTAAATAAAGATCCAGGAGATTTATCTTCACTCGAAAACCCGGAAGCTATAGAAACAATAAAAGAAATAAGAAATAAACAAAGGAGTTTACTTTAGTTGGATTGAAACTTATCAGTTAAACTCAAAAAAAGCGCAATATTAGCAGTCTGTTTCTCATTGACTAGCAAACTAAATAAAAACCCTCCTCTTATTTTCCTTAATTTACTATTCTTTTTATGGCATAGTGTTTGAAAATCGATACAAACTATAGGTACAAAGAGGAGGTGAGAAACATGGCAAACAACAACAGCGGTAACAATAACCAATTACTTGTACCAGGAGTTGATCAAGCTCTTGATCAAATGAAATTTGAAATAGCTCAAGAATTTGGAGTTCAACTTGGTGCTGATTCTACTTCCCGTTCTAATGGTTCTGTGGGAGGAGAAATCACTAAGCGTCTTGTCACAATGGCTGAGCAGCAAATGAGTGGACAGACTGGTCAGCAGCAATAATCAAATAACATGGCTAGTGAGACTGTCATAAGGGTGGCGCATACCGCCACCTGACAGTCTCCTGTTTTGTTCGTTAAAGTAAAAAATAGCCTGATTTTGTAAAATAAAACCAGGCATTATATTAACAAGCCCTTTTAATTATGGGATGGAGGCTCTTCTGCATCTAATTCTCTAGCGTCCTCAATTTGATTATCATCATATTGAGGACGGACGCTGCCTCCAGCGAGGCCTTCATTAATCATTCTGTCTACATCCATGCTATAGTTTTGTTTATCTTTTTGTCCCTTTTGCATTTTATCCATGTGGCTCTCCCTCCCACATTCTTATCATCTCCGGCTGTTAAGCTTTCATACAGGTCAGATTTTTCCGCTGTTTTATGTCGGCGGGGTATGATCCTCAAAAATATGATATAAAACAAGATCATGTACTTGAGCTTCTATATTTTTCAAGTCATTAGAGGGAGGTGTATTTCCTGCCCATTCAATTGTTCCGTCCTTGAAGTAAATTCCATTGAAATAATTTCCTTTAAAGAAAAAAGAAAATTTCCATTCTTTTCGAAGCCAATTGTTTTTTCTTTCCGACCATTGAAAATGAGTAATCATGTCTTTTTTCCTCCAATGTTAGAAAATTTAATATTATTTGCATCTTACCATACTCACAACAAACCAAAAAAGATGAATACCGTATGTGTAAAATGTTTCTCGAAGGATTTGGGCACTAATTGGTAGAAAAAAAAAGAGAAGGCACTCTATCATAAATGTATGCTTTGCCGAGCAAATACATTTAGAAAAGAGGCCTTCTCATGCAGTCTATTATATCAAAACTTTATCAAACCGTAAAAGATACATTGACGCAGAGGAAAGCATGCATCGTCTTATGTATGAATGGTTCTCCGATATGGTAGGAGATATGTTGACGTCCCTAGATCGTGCTGTGAAGGAAAGCAAACAGGCAGAAGGTTGGCTGGTCAAACGGGAAGATGAAAAGACGATTCAATTTATGTTTGGACCGGTCCGTTACCGCCGCACGTTGATGGTGGATCCCCAGGGCGACAACCATTATCCCCTGGATGAGTGACTGGGTATCCGAAAGCATTAGAGGCAAAGTCCTGTGGTCGAAGCAAAAGTGGCGGAAATGGCCAGTGAAGCGACGTATAGGGAGGCAGCACGGGTATTAAAGGAATGGACAGCTGTAGACATCAGTCATCAGACGGTAGGGAATATGATGAAGCAAGTAGGGACGGCGCAAGCTCGGGAGGATGAAACCATCGTAACGGAACTAGAGGAGGCAGCTGCCCTGCCGGAAGGGAAATACGTCGACTATTTACACGCGGAACGGAGAAAAAGAAAGGCATCGAAGTCAGCCACGCGATGTCTATAAAGGTTGGGAAACCAATGGAAAACGTGTCTCTCTCCTGCACCCGAAAGTGATCTTGACGACGCAGCCAACCTCTGACTTCTGGAAAGAAGTGCAGGCCCTTACTGCCCAGCGCTATTCTTTAGAGAAAACTCAAGTGATTACCAATAGTGACGGAGGGAAAGGATACACAGCCTAAAAATTTCAGGAAACCTTTTCCGGTCCGAGTATCCGGTGTTTAATCAATTAGATTCCTATCATGTTTTCCAAGCGTTAAACCGTGCCTGAGGGGCGCAAAAGAGCGACTACAAAGAGGGGCTTCGAAAAGCACCCGAGATAGCATAACAAGGCGGATTTCAAGCTGTGGCTGGATACCTATGAAAGTACCCTCGAAGAATCGAATAAGATCGAGAAGGTAAAGGATTTTCGTACCTATATCCTTCAAAATTGGAACCGGATTTTTGACTGGCGGGAAAAGGTGAAAAATCCTCCAGCAGAAGGCAAGAAGCCTTGGAGCCATGGAATCAAACCAGCGTCATATCTCCTTTCGTATGAAAAAAAGAGGGATGCATTGGAGTACCAAGGGCGGAGAAGCCATGGTGAAAATAAAACAAGGGATATTTAATCAAACGCTTCGGGAGGCTTATCTCAAACATCAGCCTAGAAGTGCAAGGCAGCAGCGAGAGCTCAAATAGATGGTGCGCATGACAGAGTATTTGCGTCAGCCTACGCGTTCTTCTGTTGGAGTGAAAGAAGGATCTGTGACCCTGTACACAGCCCATTCCACCGCTATGGGAACGTTAATGAAAAGCTTTCAATAATACCTCCATTTTTTTGTAAGCTTCGGGAAGAAGCTTACAAAAAAGTGGAGGCCACCAAGCGAATCGCGGTAGCCGGTTTTTAAGGTGTACAAAAATAGAGTGCTGAAAATAGTGGTGTTCTAACCATATCGAGAAAAACTTGACGCATACATGAATACCTCATGCTTGCCGAAACATTGTCAAGTTGGTAAAGTGATAATGATTGTTTACATAAAGGTGTTTAATTAAAGGAGTTTGAAAAATGGACGGATTGCTGCTGATTGTAGTAATGATTGGTGTTGGGGCCGTTATTGGCGGAGTGACGAACTCGCTTGCTATAAAAATGTTATTCAGACCGTATCAACCGGTATTTATAAGAAAGTGGCGTATTCCTTTTACTCCCGGGCTAATCCCAAAAAGAAGAGGAGAAATGGCAGAACAAATGGGAAAAATGGTCGTCAATCATTTATTGACGCCTGAAGGTATACAGAAAAAAATTCAAGAAAAAACCTTTCGGATAAAAATGACAAAATGGGTCACAAATGAGGTAAATAAGTGGCTGCATAGTTCGTTGTCTGTTTCTGAATTTTTCCGGGAAACCTGGAATGCAGGTAACATCCGTAATGTTTTACATTTGAAAACAGAAACATTTATAAAGGAAAAAATGGATGATTTTATACGAGAAAATAAAGACAAAGAAATAAAAGAGCTGCTCCCTAAAACAGCCATTGATAAAGGAGACGAGCTCGTTCCTTTTCTTGCCAGCAAAATAACGAAAAAGGGAGCGGACTATTTCAAAGGCGAAGAGGGAAGAAGACAACTGTATGTGCTGTTAGAAAAATTTTTAAAAGGGAAAGGCTCGATGCTTAATTTTTTAGGCTCCATGTTTGGTAATGACAAAATAGTTGAAAAGCTTCAACCTGAAATTGTACGTTTTTTTGAAGACCCGTCCTCAGAAATATTTATTAGAGATTTAATTCAAAAAGAATGGTTAAATATTCAAAAGCAGCCTTTTTCAAACGCAGTCACTATGATAAATACGGAAAAATCAGCGAAGAAGTTGGCTGAATTACTAAATAAAGAGCTGCCGCTTTTCAGTTATTTGGAAACCCCGCTAAAAGAATGGGCACCTAAGTACGAAGAACAAATAACAAAAGAATGGATTCCAGGCATTATAGACCAAATAGAATATGTATTAATTCACAGGTTAAACAATTTTTTTGAGAAATTGGCATTAGATGAAGTGGTGAGAGAAAGAGTAGATACATTTTCAGTAGATCGCCTTGAAGAAATGGTGCTGTCCATATCAAGACGAGAGTTTAAAATGATCACTTACCTGGGTGCACTGTTGGGTGGTTTGGTCGGATTGTTTCAAGGTCTAATTGTTACCTTTTTACTTTAAAAAATGTTTTGAGTGGATGATTTCTGAGTGCTTTTCATGTTATGCTCGGTAAAGATTTTAAAAAGGAGGACCCATTAATGTCCAATATTTATGATAATGCACGTGAATTATCTCAGGCTTTGAGAAACAGTGATGATTTTCAAAACCTGAAAAATTTACATGAAGAAGTAGAAAATGACGAAGTAGCGAAAAGAATGCTTGATAACTTCCGTCAATTGCAATTGGACCTGCAGCAAAAACAAATGCAAGGTCAGCAGCCATCAGAAGAAGAGATTACTCAAGCACAAAAGCAGTTTGAAATGGTGCAGCAGCATGATGTAATTTCTAAATTGATGGAAGAAGAACAACGAATGAGCACCATTATTAGTGATTTAAACAAAATTATTACTGAACCTCTTGAAGATCTTTATGGAGTTCCAGACGAACAACAAGGTCAGTAATACGTTCTCCCTGCAGAAACAAGGTTCTGCAGGTTTTTTAAATCCTTATAACATGAATTTTTGCACGGTTGTTTCCGTTCTAAAGAATGCTAGGCCAACATAGGGTAAAAATAGAAAAGGCTTAGCGCCGAGGAGGGGGAAACAACATGAAGTACCGATTATTGGCGATGAGTATAGACGGTGTACTTTTAAAAAATAATGACCGCATTAGTCGAGAAACGAAAGATGCTGTAGATTTTGTTCGAAAAAAAGGAGTTTATTCTGTACTAGTAACGAATCGAAGTTTTTCTGCAGCTAAAAAAATTGCTAAACAGTTAAAGATGGAACATGAGATGATCTCTCATGGCGGAGCCTTATTGGCAGGAATATCCGGAATGCCAATCTTAGAAGCAAGAATGCCGCCAGAGATGGTATATGACGCAGCTGAGTTCCTTGAACGTTTTCCATGCCGCATTCAATTAGAAAGTCAAGATTATGAATGGGAGAACAAGCACCAGCATACAAGAAAAGTACTGGGTAAAATCCAGTTCAGCCTGGGAGAAGGCTTGTTTCAGCCTAAAACATATACTGAAAAAATATCTGCTTCTGTTTATGAACAACAATTAAGTGCTTTGCGATTGTTTGGAGAATTTGAAGAAGAGCAAGATGCACATAAGTGCAGAGAACAATTATTAGATGCTATCCCCGATATAATAATTGAACAAAACGGAAAACATTTGACTGTAAAAAAAGAGCAGGCTACAAAGGAATATGCATTATCGTACCTAATGTCTGAACTTGGTATCAATAGAGAAGAAATAATCTATGTCGGCTCAGGAACAGCAGACGCTCCAGGATTAGAAATGGCAGGTATTGGAGTTGCCATGGGACAGTCAGCCGATGAGCTTAAAGAAAAAGCAGACTGGATTACCCGTTCTAATGAACAGGATGGGGTAGCATATTTGATTAAAGAAGTGTTCAGAAAGCAAATGAGAGTGGAAGTATAAAAAGATGCATATTTTAAAGAGGCCGGTTAATAAACCGGTCTTTTTCCTTTTTAATAATTTTTTATATTAAATAATAATGGTCAAAAAGCTTTTGTCTCTGTCTCTTGTTGACCTAATGGAGTACATTATGTACACTTAAGCTGATTTTAAGCAGGAAGGGTTGAAATAAATGATTATTCATATAAAAGGAGCTGGAGAAAAAGAGCTTCGATCTCTTCAGCACATAGCGGATATGTATGATATAGATGCGGAGTTGACGATGACTTCTAAAGCTGCTGTAAATGCAGTGATTGTCTTTGAAGAAACAAAACGTGGTGAATATATTGTATCGACAGCAACATTTACAGATGAAAAAGGTGAAACCTTGAAAGAAAAGTTTGAAAAGCATGCACCGTTGTCGTTAAACGAAAAAGAAATTTACAAACGGACTAAACAAGCAAGGACTCATCTATTAGTGAAGCTTTTAAATAAATGGACAAGTACCACCCAGCCCTGGGGGACTCTGACTGGAATTCGTCCAACTAAATTATGGCATTCTCTTTACCAAAGCGGCTGGGAACCCACTGAAATTAAAGGATATTTACAAAACAATTACCTAGTTTCAGAAAGTAAAGCATTCCTATTGGAAAACATCGCTCGACGCCAGCAAAAAGTATTACCCGATTTATATGAGCTTCATAAAGGGGTAAGTATTTATATAGGGATACCTTTTTGTCCAACAAAATGTGCTTATTGTACATTTCCTGCTTATGCTATAAACGGGAGAAATGGATCTGTTGATGAATTTCTTAACGGCCTCCATTATGAAATGGAACAAATAGGAAAATGGCTTTCGCGCCATCGTGTACCCGTCACAACTATATATTTTGGAGGCGGCACTCCTACTAGTATTAGTGCAGAAGAGATGGATGAATTATATACAAAAATGTATGAAGTAATTCCAAACATAGATGAAGTGAGAGAGATAACAGTAGAAGCCGGTAGGCCTGATACGATTACACCAGAAAAGCTTAAAGTTTTGTCTAAATGGAATATAGACCGGATCAGTATTAATCCGCAGTCTTTTGATGATCAGACACTAAGAGCGATTGGACGGCATCACTCCGTCGAAGAAACGAAGGAAAAATATGAATTGTCCCGAAAAATGGGAATGAAAAATATAAATATGGATTTAATCATTGGACTGCCTGGAGAAGGAACAAATGAAATGGAGAACAGTTTAAAGGAAACTGAAAAACTAACTCCTGAATCGGTAACGGTGCATACGTTGTCTTTTAAAAGGGCCTCTACTATGACAAAACAAAAAGAAAAATACAAAGTAGCCGAGAAAGAAGAAATTCAGGAAATGATGAAACAAACTTCTGATTGGATGAATGCTCATGATTACTATCCGTATTATCTCTATAGGCAAAAAAATATTTTAGGGAATTTAGAAAATGTCGGCTATTCTTTTGAAGGCAAAGAGAGCTTATATAATATTATTATTATGGAAGAAGTACAAACAATTATCGGGCTTGGCTGTGGAGCGGCAAGTAAATGGGTAGACCCGTTTTCTAAAAAAATAAGCAGGTTTGCTAATCCGAAAGATCCGGTCTCCTACAATAATCGGTTTGAAGAGTATACAAATAAAAAACTCGACGCATTAAACGAGTTATTTAAAATGAGTGTTAATAATACAGCTGTTTCGGAATAGTCCGGAACAGCTGTATGTGTAATTGCTTATCTGTGAAATAATAGTAATTTCCCGTTTCGGGTCATTCGGTGGGTGATGTCTTGAAAATTTTCATCTTCGAGGCGTTTTTTCCCGTGTTCTATAGCTTTTGAATCTTGCTCATATTCAAATATCTCATTTAACAGCAATGAACCATCTTTATCAAAAACGGTAAGAAAGTATTGCAAACTATCCCTCCTAAAATCACTTGACTGAATATTCACTCATTGATTTTATTTTACGATAAAACGAAGAAACAAGCAAGATACATGAAGATTAATTGTTCAATAAATATTTCATAGACTTCTTTTTTGTTTTTGTTAATATGGAATTGGAGGGGGAGGTGAAGAATTGGCGAAGAAAGCAAAGAAAAAGCCAATCCGAACCGCTGTCGTTCTAATTTCCTTATTTCTTTTCAGCGGTGCGTTACTCATAAAAATAATAAATTATGGGGGTTTAGATCACAAAAGTTCTCCCCAAAATTTTTCAAAAGAAGAAATCCCCAAAACTTTTATACCGATTTATAAAGAAGCGGAGAAAGAGTATGGTGTATCATGGGAACTGCTTGCAGCTGTGCATAGAGTAGAAACAGTCTTCTCTACAATGGATAAACTGGAAAGTCCAGAAGGGGCAATTGGCCATACTCAGTTTATGCCGTGTACTTTTATAGGATGGGGTTATCCAGGTTGTGAAGAAAAAGGAAATCTGGATGTTCCAAAACAAATTTTAACGGATATGTCTGTTATTAATAAGTATGGGGGATATGGTGTAGACGGAAACGGGAATGGAAGAGCTGATCCCTATGATCTTGAAGATGCAATTTATTCTACAGCAAATTATTTGGCCTCTAATGGAGCAGCAGAAGGAGAGGAAGAGAAAGCTCTTTTTCAATATAATCAAGCTGATTGGTATGTAGAAAAAGTAATTGATTATGCTGAAGAATACAAAAAACATTATGTTGCGGTGCATTATGAAGAAAAAGATAAATAATAAAATCTATGGGGAAAGGAGGCTGTGACGATTGATTGAATTAATAATGGATGTTAACCTGCTTGAAATGATATTGGTTTTATCCTTACTTTATATGGCTGGATGGTCCGTCTTGGACCCGACTGCAGCCTGCTGGAATTGTCGGCAAGTGGTAGACTATCACCACAAATTAGATAGTGACATCGCTCAGCCTTTGTTTATTCCAAAGTATTTTTTATTCACCATTATTAAAAGGAAAATTCCAGAAGCTGACCAACAGAATGATGACGAAGATGAAATCTATCATTTCTCCATAAACCCTTAAAAACAAAACGGGAGGAATGATGGAACATTGTATAAAAAAATAAACTTAATATTAATTGTTTTTACAGCAGTAATGATTATATCTGGTTGCGGATTGGAAAGTACCCCGATTACTTCAGAGAGTGAAGGGATATGGAACCATTATTTTGTCTATCCTTTATCCTGGGTATTGACCTTTTTTGCCGACATTTTTCAGGGAAGTTATGGATTCTCCATCATATTGGTGACTATAATCATCCGCACCATACTGCTGCCCCTTTTTTTAAAACAGCAAAGAAGTACATTTTATATGAAACAGCTTCAACCTGAAATGGAAGCACTGAAAAATAATTATGATTTAAATAAACAAGAACAGATGCAGCAGTATCAGCAGGAAATAATGAACCTGTATAAAAAAGCGGAGTCAATCCAATGGCTGGCTGCTTACCCGTATTTATCCAAATGCCGATTCTAATGGCATTTTACTTTGCAATTGTTAGAACCGAAGAGATTGCAAAACACACTTTTTTATGGATGAACCTTGGTGAGCCTGATCCATTGCTTATCACCCCCTTAGCTGCAGGGATAGTTATGTTTATACAAACGAAAATTAATAGTACGGATGCTTCAGCCCAGATGAAGCCTTTACTGTATATAATGCCTGTTATAATGATAATTGCTGGTCTCGCACTTCCGTCTGCATTATCTTTATATTGGTTTTCAGGGGGAGTGTTTATGATTTTTCAGTCTCTCCTATTTGCTCACCACCGAAAACAGTTTGAAGGTCAAGAAACGTCTGTATAATGGTTGTTTGCAATATTTAAAATGCACAAACGCCTGTTTATTTGAATAAGATGGCATGGAAAAGGAGGCGGGCGTTTATATGAACAATCATATGCATATGTATAACTTGTGTCAGCAGCATATAGGTCAATATGTGATGGTACAAACCAAAAATAATGAATTATTTAACGGTTATATTGAAAATGTGGACGAAAACAATGTGTACTTGATGGTTCCAGAACACGAAAATGATAACTATAATATGAATAACCACAACATGTACGGAAACTATCCTAATAACGTAATGCATCAAGAAATGAACAATAATTATAACATGCATTACACGATGCCGCAGCAGATGAACAATAACCATATGGAAAATGTGATGCCTTACAGTTACCCATCTAAGCAAAAAAATTGCGGCTGTAACAACAGGGAAGATCGGCAATTTTACGGATTTGGTGGATACCCCTATTATTATCCGTATCCTCGCTTTAGACAGCTGATTCTGCCCTTAGCGGCACTGGTAGCATTATCTGCCTTACCATATTATTAATCGGGTTAAGGTTCTTTTTCATTCCCCCTTTTTTAAGGGGGTCTTTTATTTTCCATGAGAGCATAATTTTTTTAATACAATGGTTAGCATGAGAGCATACGTTCACCTCCTTTGTTATAATTAGAAAAACATAATGTTATAAACATAAACTTACTTTTAAAAAAGGTGGTAGAGAATGGAATCTATACGTTTTATTCATGCTGCTGATCTTCATTTAGGCTCCCCTTTATCAGTGGCTGCTGGAGCTCCCTCCTTGTTAAAAAAGCAATTTGAAAATAGTATATACGCTGCAGTACATAAAATGATAAATAATGCCATTCAATTTAAAGTGGATTTCATTATTTTAGCTGGAGATTTATTTGACCAAGAAAACCGCAGCATAAAAAGCCAGCTTTTTTTAAAACAACAATTAGAATTGTTAAAGCCTCACGGGATTTCCGTTTATATTGTTCACGGCAACCATGATCCATTAGCTGAAAATTACGCGCCTGTTGAATGGCCTGATAACGTAGAAGTTTTTTCAACCGTTCCGGAAATGAAAGTGTTTTACAAAAATAATAAACCGGCAGCTCATTTATATGGGTGCAGCTATAGAGAGCGTGAAATGCCGACTAATATTGCCAAAGCTTATAATAAACAACACGGAGCCCCTTTTCATATTGGTATCCTCCATGGTCAGGAAAAGACCGTGGCAGATGCTGATAATTATGCCCCGTTTTCCTTAAAAGATCTAGTGGAAAAAGAAATGGATTATTGGGCGCTTGGACACATACACACAAGACAAAACTTAAGTCCTCATATATGCTACCCTGGTAACATTCAAGCCAGGCACCGTAAAGAACAAGGAGAAAAGGGATACTTGTTAGTAGATCTAAAGAAAGATGAACTGGATATCTCTTTTCAAGCTGTATCAAATGTTGTCTTTGAAAACTTGGAAATCTCCATTAATGGAAAGGAAACTTTTGATCACCTAACCAATACACTTATCAAACAAATAAAACAAGTATCATTAGAATATGCTGAAGGTTTATGGCTGGAAATAGAATTAACGGGAAGTGGACGTTTAAGTGAACATCTCGAAAGTGAAATCAATGTAGAAGAGTGGAAAGAAGCGATAAATGAAATAGGTGCCTTAGAGGATCCTTTCTTTTATATATATCGTATAAAAAATAAAACCATACCGGCAGAAGTCACCGATCAAATAAAAGATGGCGAACACTTTTTAGGGGATACTCATCAAGCAGCAAATTTCTACCGCTCCAATCCGGATATGCTGCAAAGAGAATGGGAAGAATTGCTTCATCACCCATCTGCAAAAAAATTCATGTCTGAAAATACGGCTTCGAACATGGAAGTAATTATTGAAGAAGCGGAACGTACAATATGGAACAAATGGGGGAGAGGAGTGTCCAATTGAATATTGAAAAGATATATATTTATGGGTTTGGAAAATTTAAAGATTACGCTATTCCCCTCCAACCATCAATCCAATTTATTGAGGGAGTGAATGAGGCAGGTAAATCAACGCTCCGTGCTTTTATTCAAGCAGTACTCTTTGGGTTTCCTACTAAAAAAGAAAAATTGCTTCGATATGAACCAAAAACAGGAGGTTCATATGGTGGATATTTAACGATTAAATTGCAAACCCAAGAAACAGTCACAATTGAACGTGTTATGAGAAAAAAAGCATCCGGTGATGTCACAGTTTATATGGAAAATGGAGAAAAGTTAGGAGAGGAATGGCTTTTAGATTTCTTAGGAAATATGGACCGCAGTATATTTCAAGGCATTTTTTGTTTTGGGTTAGAAGGATTAAGTGAAATCGATCAATTGAAAGGGGAAGCTTTAAACAGGTATATCTATGAAGCTGGAATGACAGGTACAAAACAAGTTTTTAAAATGGAACAGGAAATAGAAGAAGAAATGGCGGATCTCTTCAAACCAAAGGGAAAGAAACCAATAATCAATAAAAATATAAAGGAATTAAATAATCAACGGTTAGAACTCAGAGAATGGGAACGAGAGTTTAATCGTTACGGTACACTCCTTTTAGAAGAAAAGCAGGTAGAACAAGATATAGAATTAGTTCAGAAGGAAAAAAAACGAATTCTTAAAGAAAAAGAACATTTTCAACGAAAACAGACGTTATTACAGTCTCTGCAGGAAACCATAGAAATAGACAGAAAGTTAAAAGTACTCGAGCCATACGAAAGGATACCGCTTGAAGCAGAGGAGAAGTGGAATCATTTTAATAAAAAAAGAAAAGAAGCGGAGGAAGGTTTAGCGGAAATCAACGTTCATATACAACAATTAGAATCAAAGCATATGGGCAGCTCCGTTAAATGGCGAATAATTAAAGCAAAAGATGACATTTATTCAATAAAAGAAAAAGTCCCCTTGTACAGAAAATATGTAGAAGACATAAAAAGGTTGGATTTTTCTATAGAAAATAAACAAGAGAAAGCTAGAGACCGGCTGGCACGTTTTGGGATATCGAGTGAAGAGGATCTAACAGCGTGTGAAACCACTCTATATGCAGAAGAAGAACTCCATACTCTTACAGAAAGGGGAAAACAATTAAAAGAGCGGCTTCGTCTGCTGGAAGAACAGATCAGGCAGCAAAAAAGCAAACTGGTATTAATGGAAAATGATCTTGCAGAGCTGAATAAGCAGTACAGAACAAAAGAAGAACGCAGCCAAAGCGAAGAAATAGTTTTCAATTATGAGTACAGTAAAAAAATGGAGGCATCTTCCGCCAATCCATCTAATAATATTAAGCTTGCCCTCCAAATATCAGCGATTATTTTATTTACATTGGGGATATGGGAAATACTTACCGGTAATTGGCTTTTTGGCCTTCTTTTATTAGGAACAGGGTCGGCTGTGCTTATATTTAGGACACATAAACGCAAAGGACATGGTTCTTCTAATGTAATAGAGAATACAACATATTATGCCCATAAACAACTGTTAGAAGAAGACAAAAGAACAGAAGCGGCAATAAAAGAACAAAAATGGCAAATCAATAGAGAAGAAAACATTTATGATTCACTTGGTGAAGCGTTGGAAAATACAGAAAAAGAGCGGGAGGCGTTAGAAAAAAATCTGGAAGAATGGTGTGAGCGTTATCAATTTCCTTTTATTAAGAATATAGATTTAGCAGAAAATTTCTTTCATGTAATTCGTGAATGGAAAGAATTAATAGAAGAAATGTCAGAGTTAAACCATGAAATTAAAATAAAAAGAAAAGATATGGAGGAAATAAAAACAGAAGTATATGAAACAGCTCATATTGCAGGATTTCCTTTTGCAGAAAATGATATAGAAGAAATAGCTGCTGAATTATGGAAGTTCTGCCAAAAAGCACAACATGATAATGATACTAGCTGGAAAGAAGCTGAAAGAGTGGAAGCAGTATTCGAACAGAAACAATATTTATTAAAAATGAAAGCTCAAAGTTTATCCTCTATTCGTGAACTTTACGAAACAGCTAATTCAGATAATCAAGAATCATTTCTGCATGCTATCAATGAAAAGAAACAATGTATAGAATATAAAAAGCAAAAAAATTGGCTGGAGCGCCAAGTATCAGCTCAGCTTCTGCCTGGAGAAACAATTGATAAAATGTTAAATGAACTGCATTCAGACCATACGCCTCCATATGAGATGACCGAACAACTGAATATAGATTTAGACCATTTAGATAAGAAGGAGAAAGAACTCTTTCAATACCACGCAGAGATCATACAAGAGATTAAAAAAATAGAAGAAGGAGGCACATATGAAGAAAAACTGCAGCAATTTGAAGAAAACAAAGGAATATTTCAAGATAAGCTTCATAAATGGCTTGTTTTAAAAACTTCGAAAAAATTGATAGAACAAGCAAAAGCTGTATATGAGCAAGAGAGGCAGCCTCAAGTTATTCAAAAAGCATCCAATTATTTTACTTATATGACAAATGAAAAATATAAACGTCTGTTTGCACCTGTAGGTGAGGAAAAGTTCATGGTAGAAAATACAGAAGGAATAAGGTTTTCACCCGAGGAATTAAGCAGGGGAACAGCTGAACAGTTATATCTATCCTTGCGCCTTGCCCTTGCAGAAGCTTACACTCAACATGAAGTCTTTCCATTAATTATGGATGATCCTTTTGTGAATTTTGACCAATCTAGACAGCAGGCTGCTTTTTCCCTATTGTTAAGTGCATCCCACCAAAGGCAAATAATATATTTCACCTGTGAGCAGCCAAATAGTAAGGTCTTAACTGATTGTGCTGTAACAAGGCTCATGGAGAAATGATCTTAAAGAAAGTGGAACTCATATTAAAAGCCTGCTACTATGAACCATGGAGACCTAAATGTTAGATAAGGCTCAGAAAGGATTTAAGATGAATGAGTAAGTATAAAATTTACCTTGTAGAAGATGAAAACAATTTGTCAGAAGTATTAAAAGCATATATGGAAAAAGAGGGGTGGACAGTAGAGGTATTTGATAACGGAGATGATGCTGTTGCTGCTGTAACGGATCCCCCTCATTTATGGGTGCTGGATATTATGCTCCCTGGTACAGACGGCTACCAAATTTTAAAGGGTATCCGCAAAAATGAAGGAGATGTACCTGTTATATTTATTCAGCCAGAGATCAAGATTTAGATAGGGTGCTCGGCCTAGAAATGGGAAGTGACGATTATTTGGCCAAGCCATTCTTACCACAAGAGCTTATAATAAGAGTCAAAAAATTGTTATCTCGTGTATATGGAGAACACTCGAATGATCCAAAAAAAGTAGAATTAAATGATTATCTCATTGACCCGGAAGCTAGAACAGTCTCTGATTTGGAAAACAATAATCAGCATGTAGAGCTTACTACAAAAGAAATGGATCTAATTCTGCTGTTAACAGAAGACATTGGAAAAGCACTTTCTAGGGAAGAGATTATAGAAAAAGTATGGGGGGAAAATTATTTCGGTTCCGAACGAGCGGTAGATGATGTAGTACGCCGAGTCCGTAAAAAAATGCCGCGTATTCATCTAGAAACCTTATATGGTTACGGATACCGTGTTTTGTCGTCATGATGAAAGTTAACTTAACCCAGCGTATATGGTTATCCTTTATCGCTTTAGTTGTTCTAGTCGGTTTAACAATGGTAATAGTGTATCCTATTTCCATAAAAGGAACATTAACTGATGAAACGTATCGCATCATTGAACAAGAACAGGCTAGAATGGCTAACCCATTTAGTGATTATTTTACTCCTCCCCAATCAGAATTGGATTTTATCGAAAGAAGAGAAGCGGAGCGTTCAGTCGGTCATTTGTTTTTATTCAATGACCTGGGAACGTTAAGAGGGGAACCGGTTCCACCTGATAATGTACTGAAAGAAATGGTTTCAAACGCCGTCAATCAGGACAATGAACGAGAACGGTATGAACTGACGTATAATGACGCAACATTGTTTTATGTAATAACTAGAATTGAATCAGATGGCGAGGAAGCATTCCAAATATCATACATGTGGGATACTTATCGTGATCTCATGGTGAATAGATTGTGGGAAAGATTGATTTATTTGCTGTTGATTACGAGTGCCCTTAGTTTGCTTCCTGCTATATGGTTAAAACGCTACCTTCGCCAGCCATTAAGGGTGTTAGGTAACCATTTTGAGCAAATCGCCAAAAGAAATTGGAAAGAGCCTTTTAGATGGGAAGGCGATGACGATTTTCAAAAGCTGTCCGATCAATTTGAAAGCATGAGACAAAACCTTATCCGGTATGACCGATCTCAAAAAACTTTTATTCAGCATGCTTCTCATGAATTAAAAACACCTATTATGGTAGTGAAAACCTATGCACAATCGGTTAAAGACGGGATCCTTCCGAAGGAAAATCTAGAGCAAACTATGGACGTTATTTTAGACGAAGCTGACCGCATGGATAAAAGAGTTAAAGATATGCTTTACTTTACTAAATTAGATGCGTTAAAAAAAGAAACAATCAACTTAGAGGAAATGCTGTTTGGAAACTTAGCTTTTCAAATTGAGGAAAGGTTTCGCATGCAGCGAGAAGATTTAAAAATAGTTATACAAGGAGCTGATGTTAAGCTGAAAGCTGACTCTGAGCATATGCAGGTGTTACTGGAAAATTTAGTAGAAAATGCGATGAGGTATGCAAAGGACACCATCTGGATTAAAGCAGAAGAGAAAAAAGACGCTGTAGAAATTAGTGTAAAGAACAATGGGGTTCCCATTAAAAATGAGGATATTCCTCATTTATTTGCACCTTTTCGTAAGGGCAACAAAGGACAATTTGGTCTGGGTTTAGCGATTGTTAAAAGGATTGCAGAGCTACATCAAGGTCACCATGAGGTAATTAATGAAGAAGATGGAGTAGCATTTAAAATTTCTTTGCCAAAGTGATGGTAACCGGTAAAAGCGAGAATATCTTTTAAATGAGCGCATATGCTGAAAGCAGGACAAGGATTTAGTTTTAAAGGAGGGTATTATGAATAACCGTCAAAAAAAGTTTTTAGTGACGCTAATCGTCTTGTTTTTTGTACTGGTTGGATGGCAGCGCTTTGCAGAATCCGGCCCCGTCCAGGTACCATCATGGATTCTCCTCACCGGTTTAGGTATTATATTTAGTGGTTATATGTATTGGCAGACAAGTAAAACGGAAAAAAAAGAAGACGAACGCTGGATTGAACAAGAAGGACGTATATTTATACGCAGGATGGAAGAAGAAAGAGAAAAGAGACGGGCTTCTTCCTGATCTGCTTAAATAATCAGCCTGGCTGCGGTTTAAATCCGGCCAGGCTGATTCATTTACGTTTTGTGGGCGATGCTCGCAAACTTGACATACGGTTTTATAAGGTTTAAATAAACGTGCGTAAAATGGTGTGAAAAACTAGCTGACTAGGATTGAATCCAATCTTCATAGGATGTTTCTTTTATGTCAATGTTTGCTTCTTCCTTCAGCTCCTGCATTACTTCTTCGGCAGATTTTGCTTGTTCTTCTTTTAATCTCTCTTCAATTTCTGCTTCTAGTTCTTCATACGTTTCGTTTTTCTCTAGTACTTCAATAATATGATATCCAAATTCACTTTCAACAGGGTCGCTGATTTCACCAGGTTCCATGGAAAAAGCTGCTTCGTCGAATTCTTCCACCATTTCACCTCTGCTGAACGTATCGAGTTCTCCACCTTCAGAAGCGGACCCTGGATCTGTAGAATGCTCTTTCGCCAGTTCAGCGAAATCCTCGCCATTTTCTAGTTTTTCCAGGATTTTATTTGCTGTATCTTCATCTTCAACTAAGATATGACGAGCTGAAATACTCTCTAAATCTTCTTGATTTTTTTCAAAATATGTTTTTTTATCATCTTCATTAATTTCCACATCAGCTGTAGCTAGTTCTTCTAAAACGAGCTGAGGTTTTAAGAAATCATTTTTAAAGTCATCTATTGATTCAATTGGAAGCTGGAATTGCGTTTGAAGCATGGAAAGCAGTTCTTCATCCTCTTCGACACCATATTCTTCCTTAAATGACTCAAATTCTTGATCGACTTGTTCGCTGTCTATGTTAAGCTGTTCTGCTTTATCTTGGATAATAATATTTTGTACTATTTCATTTAAAACTTGCTCTCCAAAATTATTTTTTAATTCCCCTACAAATTCCTTTTCCGTAATAGAAGTATCATTTACCTCCGCAATTGTTTTCTCATCTCCAGCACCTTGGTCTCCGCTGCAGGCAGTTAAAACGAGAGCACCGCTCAGTCCAGCTGCCAAGAGTAAAGAATTTTTCATGAACTCCCAACCCCTTATCATTTCTCAGACAAACCATATCATATCACATAATCCCAAAAAAGAAAAAAATTTTAGTGAAAAGCCTAAACCAAGTCAGATCTATTTACATAACATAATTCAGCAAGAGAAATAGGAGGTGTGAAAATGTCTAAAGGTTTTTACGGGGGATTTGCCTTGATCGTAGTCCTTTTCATTCTGCTCGTTATTGTAGGTGCAGCTTGGTGTTAAACACAAGGCCGTAAATAAGGAGGGAGAAAGAATAATGGAATATGATTACTACTCCAATTTTGCGCTGATTGTCGTGCTGTTCATCTTGCTTATTATTATCGGGGCAGCATGGATTTATTAATCAAAAAACTTTCCTGGAGGAGGCATCCTTCAGGAAAGTTTTTTATGACGGGCCAGCCATAATAATTACGTTACAGCAGAGCCCTTCTATTACTTATACAAACCATAGTTCTACAAAAGTGGAAGTGAGCAAAATGGTTAGTAAAATATTAATGGTTCTAAAAATTTTCGGCTGACGTTCTGCTGGAATCTCTTTTTGGACACAGAGGGCATTTGTCATGGAATTGATTACAAATAAATAAACTAAAGAAAATAACAAGAAAAATACTACGAGCATATATTTACCCCCAATACCTTATATCTACTTTACTTTAACAAAAGTTTTTACAAAATGATAGTTTTTTAGGTGGCTCAAATGGATATGGACAAGCATAATAGAAATAGTTTAATCATAGAAAGCAGGTGTTTACAGTGAGACGAAGCAAAATAAGAAGCAAGTTAAATGGTTGGAAATGGCTGTTCTTTTTACTACTGGCTCTTAATCTTTTATTTGTTATTAGCATATTCTTGTTAATTACCACAAATTCTCAGCAAGATACCGAAAATAACGATAACCAGGCTGATGAGGAATTTACCGAGTATTTTTCAGTACATTTAACCCAATCACAACTTAATCAGCTGCTTCAAGATGAATTAGGAGAGGAAAATGTAAATGCAGAAATAACTGATAATTTAGCAAGAGTATCAGCTTCGGTCTCCGTATTAGGGAGGACAATTGACGCAAGCATGAATTTTGAGCCAGAAGCATTGGAAAATGGAAACATTGCTCTGCATCAAAAATCATTTTCTATAGGAAGATTATCTCTTCCAGACTCTAAGGTTCTGTCTTTATTAGGATCACAGGCTGATTTGCCTGAATATGTGGAAGTGCAGCCTGGTAATAATCAAATACTCGTCCAATTAAATGAGATACAGATAGCTGATCAATATTTTTTAAAAGCTGAAACCTTTGATTTAGAGGAAGATAATATCCATTTAAAAGTTGGAAAATAAATATTTATACAGAAAAGCAGCCGTTAAATCGGCTGCTTTAATAATATATCCATGCCATTTTTATTTTGTTCCACTAAACATTGCCGGGGAGCTCCCAGCAGTTGTTTAATGTAAATAAAATCATAAACGGCAAGCCCAGTATTAAAAGAAAATACCAATAAAAAATAATACATGTAAGGCGGAAACGTGATTGCCCCTATGAGTGAAACCAAGCTGATGAACAAAGTAGGAAACAACATAGCACAAATGTAAAAGTTCCTTCCTACAGGTTTTGTGAATTTCATCATAAGCGCAGGGATTTTTTTTTGTTTATTTTTTACATTGGTTTGTATTCGAACACCAACAAACCATAATGGAATGAGATGTAAAAGAGTGTGAATCGGATACAACAAAAGCAAAAAACCAAATGTGTTTAACATGCTTAATTCTGCATACGTGATATTTTTATAATAAAGGCTAAACCCTAAAAAACTGAAAATGAAAGTAAACACCATAAAACTGAGTGAAAAGAGCATCAGTCTAAAAGGGTTATATTCTTTTCTTAGGTTAATGGATTTCCAACAATTCATGAGGATTCCCCCTCTCACTACTACCTAATTGAATAATTTAAAGGCTAAAGCTTTAAAAATCAATAGAATAAAGAAAAATAGTCAAAAGAAAAACCGTTTCGACAATTCTGGACAATCAAAAAATAACAGTAAGCATTAAAAAAACCTGGTTCGCAGTGGAACCAAGGTTTTTAAAAACTTTGTCTATGTTTGTTCTATACGTTTTACAGGGGTAAGGGTGCCGTTCTCTTCTGTAAACTCTTTATTAAACGTATTTAGCGACTTTTCAAAAATATCCATAAAGTCCTCTCCATAAATATGCCGAATAATGGTAATAAGTTCTGAAAAATCCGGGAATTTGCCATAAAGCTCCTTTATCGGCAATGCTCCATTGTAGACACTATACGTATCCGTGTTATATGCCTCTATGGTTGCAAGTAAAAGGCTGTCTCCTTCAGGTGTTAATTCAATGTAAGTATTTCTTTTATCATTTGTTTTTTTAGAAAAAGTTAACAAGCCTCTTTCTTCGAGTTTCTTTGAAAAATTAAAGGCTGTAGATACATGCATAACCCCAAATTTTGCAATATCAGATATAGAAGCACCCTCCATATGATATGCAATCCAAAGAATCTGATGTTCATTAATATTCAAGTTGTAAGGCTTGATCCATTTTTGCCAATCTTTTTCAACAGATTTCCACAAGGCTTTCGTAAGCTGGGCAAATTTGTGGCTGAAGAGAATAGACTGTTTTGTAGAAAGAGAAGACTGTTCCATCTTCTCCCTCCTCTCCATGGTATTATTGTAATAAAAAGATAAATTTATTTATTTTTCGGAAAACTGAAGATGACAATAGATGATTATTCAGACTCTTTACGAATTTGGTCATTTAAATCAGCAATCGCATCGGAGATTTCTTTCACCTGTTGCTGAATGGCTTCTACTTCAGGCTCGACTTCTTCTTTGTATCGACTGTAAGTTCTTTTCATTTCTTGTGTCAGCCCATCAAATGCTTCAAATCCTTCTGTAGCCGCGTAACGCCAGTCTTGGACTGCTTCTTTTCCTGTTCTGGCTGCTTTTCGGTTCAGAGACTTCCAGCTGAGATTTTTAAATGAATCTCTTGTTTCATTACCTGAAGCAGGAGCAGTAATTAAGGCAGAAAACCCTCCAATTATAAAACCAGTTATTAAGCCAGTAATTAATGATTTCGAATCCACTCTACCACCTATCCTTTCTCTCTTTTTTTAATATTTATTAAAATATTATTCTTTTATAACAGTATAGAGAAAAATTCTGACAAAGAAAAGTATTCTTTTGCAATTTAACGTAAAAAAGGGAACGATTTTCTTTGACAATAAATAAAAAGCTGCCTGCAGAGTTTATTATCTGCACGACAGGCTTAAAAAACATTTACTGCGTAATAAAAATTATTAATTGTTTTGTTGGAAATTAATCATGAAATCCCTCAACGCTTGACAGGATTCTACAGAAACAGCATTGTAAATGGAAGCCCGGCATCCGCCGACCGAACGATGGCCATTTAATCCAACAAATCCAGCATTTTTTGCTTCAGTTAGAAATTTTTGATTTAATTCTTCGCTTGCCAGGTTAAATGTAATATTCATAAAAGAACGGCTGTCCTTTTCAGCATGACCTCTGTAAAATCCATTACTGTTGTCAATTACATCGTAGAGGATGCTAGCTTTTTCTTCATTGCGTTTTTGCATCCCGGCTGCTCCGCCTTTTTCTTTCACCCATTGTAATACTTTATTAAGCATGTAAATGGCAAATGTAGGCGGGGTATGATATAAAGAATTTTTTTCAGCATGGGTATTATAATTAAGCAGCGTAGGAATATTTTCTTCCGATTGTTCTAAAAGTTCTTTTTTAATAATGACTAATGTTACGCCTGACGGACCCAGGTTCTTTTGAGCTCCTGCATATATTAATGAAAAGCGTTCGATTGGAATTGGTTTGCTTAAAATATCACTTGACATGTCAGCAAATAAAGGTGCTGGTGTGTTTAAATCGAAGCTTTGCCATTGGGTTCCGAAAATTGTATTATTAGAAGTGATGTGAACGTATGCATCGCTCTCACTCATTTCTATGTTGTTTGCCTCCGGAATGTAGGTATAATTGCTGTCTTTTGCGGATGCCCCAATTTTTGACTCACCAAACGCTTTCGCTTCTTTTAAAGCTTTTTCCGACCAGGACCCAGTAAGTATGTAGTTTCCAGTTTTCCCTTTTTTGAGGAAGTTCATTGGGATCATGGAAAATTGAAGGCTTGCGCCTCCCTGTAACAACAGTACTTCATAACCCTCTGGAACGTTCAGCAGTTCTTTAACTAAAGAAATTGCTTCATTATGAACCTCTTCGTAATCCTGACTGCGGTGGCTTAACTCCATAACGGACATTCCCGTATTATTGAAATCAACTAGTTCTTTCTGCGCCTTCTCTAGAACCTCAGCTGGAAGAGCAGCAGGACCTGCATTAAAATTATGGGCTCTCGTCATATTCTCCACTCCTTTAAAGCTTTACTATATTTAATTATTGCTTTTGTGAATATCCTAACAAAACTACTTCAGAAGTGCTATATTTTTCTTATCCTGTTTACCAATAAAATGTAGTATTTCTTAAAAATCCAAAAAAACTGCTGGGATAATCCAGCAGGAGACAAATAGATATTTCAAGTTTATGAAAGGTGCTGATTGATTCCTTTTGCAATTTGTTGAAGGTCTTCTGCAGAATATTTATCACTATTATCCTGCCAGGTCGGTTGAAAACCATCTTCTGATCCATAGCGGGGGATAAAGTGCAGGTGGTAATGAAAGACAGATTGTGAGGCAGCTTCACCGTTATTATTAACAAGGTTTAACCCGTCAGGATCGAATTCTTTTTTGATTGCGTTCGCAATCTTTGGCACGACACGAAATAAATGAGAAGCCGTCTCCTCTTTCAATTCATATACATTAGGCTGGTGATCCTTAGGTATTAATAACGTATGTCCTTTGGTAACCTGTCCAATATCAGCAAATGCAATTACATCTTCGTCTTCATATACAATGGAAGCAGGGATATCTCCTGAAACTATTTTACAAAAAATACAGTTTTCATCTCGGCTCATCTTCTTCTCTCCTTTTAAAAGTGTGTATTTTCCATTATCTTATCAGCACATGTAAATGAAAACAACAGAAGAAGCTGTAATATAACTGTATTATTAATGAAATTCTTACAATTAAAGTCGTACAATGATATAATACTATTATTCTACTAGAGAAAAAGGTAAAGGAGGAATGGTTGTGTACGTACCTCTTGTACTAACACAGTTTCTTGACAGGGCAGTTGAATTATACGGAGAAAAGGTAGCCGTTATTGATGAAGACAGAAAAGTGACTTATTCGGAATTAAATGATAGGGTGAACCAATTATCACATGGTTTGAAAGCGCTTAATATAAACAAGGAAGATAAAGTTGCTTACCTTGCTCCTAACACCCTTGAAATGTTAGAGGGTTTTTATGGAGTATTTCAGCTTGGTGCTGTCATGACTCCACTTAATACAAGATTAAAGCCAGAAGACTATCAATTTATTTTAAATCATAGTGAAAGCAAAGTTCTGTTTGTAGAAAACGAATTGTACCCATTAATCCAGCCGATTATTCAAGACCTCGAAACTGTTGAAACAATTATTGTTCATGGGGCCGAATCTAATACGGATAAATATATTAGCTATGATTACTGGTTAAATCAATTTTCTTCTGAAAAGTTTGAACGAGCAGAACTCGATGAAAACGACATAGCGAGTCTTCTTTACACAAGCGGTACTACTGGAAATCCAAAAGGAGTGTTATTAACCCACCGGAGCAATTATCTGCATGCCATGTCAGCTATGCATCATTTACGTGTTTCTGACCAGGACACACTCCTGCACGTGCTGCCGATGTTTCATGTGAACGGCTGGGGTTCTCCTTTTTACTACACTGCAAATGGAGCTACCCAGGTAATGCAAAGAAAAGCAGAGCCTGCTTCTGTTTTCGAAAATATCCAAAAGTATAACGTTACTGTAGCGCATATGGCTCCTACTGTTTTAAATATGCTGCTCGAATATTACAGCCTCAATAAAGAACAGTTAAATACTGACCAGGAGATGCGGATTGTCATTGCTGGTTCCGCTCCGCCTTCTACCTTCGTAACAAAAGTAGAAGAGGAAATTGGATGGGAATTTATACAAGTATATGGAATGACTGAGATTTCGCCGCTGGTAACAATTTCTCAAATCCGCCCGCAGCATGCCCATTTGTCAGTGGAAGAAAAACAATATACGAAAGCAAAAACAGGATACTCTATGATTGGTTCAGAAGTGAAAGTGGCAGATGATGATGGAAACCAAGTGCCTGCTGATGGTAAAACGATAGGCGAAGTTATCGTACGTTCGAATAATGCTATGGAAGGCTATCTGAAAAATCCAGAAGCTACGTCACAAACAATAAAGAACGGGTGGCTTCATACTGGAGATATGGCAGTTATAGATACAAATGGTTATATTGAAATCGTTGACAGAAAAAAAGATATAATTATCAGCGGCGGAGAAAATATTTCATCGATCGAAGTAGAGGGATATTTATATAATCATCCTGACATTGTGGAAGTTGCTGTAGTTGGAGTACCTCATGAAAAATGGGGAGAAGTTCCGCATGCTGTTATAGTGAAAAGAGAAGGCACTGATATTACGGAAGAAGAAATCATTAATTATGCTCGAAGTAAAATGGCACATTTTAAAGCACCAAAAGGCATTTCATTTATAGATACTCTTCCAAAGACAGCTTCGGGGAAAATTCAAAAAGTACAGCTTCGAAAAGAGTTTTGGGAAGGAAAAGAACGGAAAGTAAATTAAACTTTTGCATTTGGGATGGAGAACACTTCATTATTTAGGGAGTGTTCTCTTTTTTATGTCCATTAAATGTTTTAGCATCGTTTGTTGGAATGCCATATAATTGTCAGTAAATAAAGGGTCAAGCTATGATAAAATAATTGTTGAAAAAGACATGAAAAGGTGAAGGTTATGAAAATTATAAGAAAAGCTATCTTACTTTTTGGTTTGACCGTTGCGTTAGCAGCTTGCTCTGAATCTGAAAATGCCGGCCCTCCAATAGGGGAGCAAGAAGAAAAAGGGTTTGATATTATAGAAACGACTGCGTCAGCAGCAGAAAGTCCACAATTTTTAGAACATGCACAAGGTTCTATTCCAGTGATATATGAAGAAACAGCTGATCATCAAGAACTATTAGAGCACATTCCATGTTATTGCGGGTGCGGAGAGTCTGCTGGGCATGAACATGCTTTTGATTGTTTCATAGACAATGTAAACGAACATGGAAGCATCGTATGGAATGATCATGGAATGAAATGCGGGGTGTGTCTTGAGATAGCGGCGGATGCTATGGAAATGAGTAAACAAGGTTATTCAGACAAACAAATTCGAGACTCCATTGATGAAGATTACAAAGACAGCGGAATGGAACCAACTCCAACCCCTATGCCGAAGAATTAATTGAAAAACCTTTGAAAACGGCTTTTAAGTCGTTTTAAAGGTTTTTTTGGTTTGGGGCCCTTCTTTTCCTTTTGTTGGAGACAAGGTAAAATATAAGCTGTATGAATAAAATAATTGATTGGCAAAGATATTAAAAAGCTATTTAAAGGAGAAAGAATATGACGAAGCTGTTGGAATTAGATCACGTAAGTGGTGGCTATAATATTCATAAACCTGTATTGCATGAACTTAATTTCACCTTAAATAAAGGGGAAATAGTTGGTTTAATAGGTTTAAATGGAGCTGGGAAAAGTACAACAATTAAACATGTGCTCGGATTAATGGAACCAAGTCAAGGTGATATTCGGATCAATGGAATCCGTTTTCAGGAAAACCCAGAAAAATACCGAAAAACATTTACATATATCCCTGAAACTCCTGTGTTATATGACGAATTAACGTTATGGGAACACCTGAAATTAACAGCAATGGCTTATGAATTAGAAGAAAAAGTTTTTAAAGATAGAGTATATCTTCTTTTAAAGGAATATCGAATGGAAAAAATGAAAGATTGGTTTCCGAGTCATTTTTCTAAAGGTATGCGGCAGAAGGTTATGATAATGTGCGCGTTTCTAGTGAAACCAGAATTATATATAGTAGATGAACCCTTTGTTGGGCTGGATCCTGTGGCAATCAAATCACTTTTAGATATGATGGTTCAGATGAAAGAAGAAGGGGCTGGTATTTTAATGTCTACCCATATACTTTCTACTGCCGAACGTTATTGTGATCGGTTTATTTTGCTGCACGAGGGTCACATCCATTTAAACGGTACACTAACAGAGTTAAGAGAACAAGCTGGGATGGCAGATGCTAACTTAGATGACTTATACATAGAAGTAACTAAAGGAGAAATATAATGGATGTTACTCGTTTGTGGGAAGAACGATCAAAAGGTTTTTGGAATGAGGCTGTCCGCTATCTGCGTTTGTTAGGAAACAGTGGTTTTATGTTCAGTTTATACGCGTTGTTTTTAGCCGGGGGATATTTTTATCCTTCTTTTATTGAATGGCTGCCAGAAGCATTCCCGGTCATTCTGGTGCTGGTAGGAATATTTACCTATCTATTAACAAGGTGTCCTCTTCGTACATTTTTGAAAGAAGGAGATCTAGTTTTTTTACTGCCTCTAGAAACAAAATTAAGTTCTTATTTCCGAAAATCTGTTATATACTCTTTTGTCCTGCAGTCAGTCACTTTAACTATTATATTGCTTTTGCTGGGCCCGCTCTTTCAAGACAGAGTTTCATCAGACAACAGTTATATTTATATAGTATTGTTTTTTCTTCTGGTTGGTAATGCTTGGAATAATGCTGCACACTGGGCAGAAGTCAGGATTCAAGATGAAGACAAGCGAAAAAAGCACATTGCGGTAAGGTCATTATTCAACGCGGTATTTTGTTATTTTTTATTCGCGTCTGCACCGCTATGGTTTGTAATATCGGTTTTAATGATTATGGTATTTTTATATGTCTTTTACCATAAAAAACTTTTAAAACTTCATCCATTAAAATGGGAAGTGCTGCTCCGCTTAGAAGAAAAACGCTTGTCGGCGTTTTACAGATTCGTTCAGTCTTTTACGGATGTACCTCATATTAAAATGGGGGTGAAACAAAGGAGATTATTATCTGCTATTTCGGATCGTTTCTTATGGAAATCAGGCTCTGTGTACTCTGTTTTGTTTGGAAAAGCTTTTATTCGCTCTGGCGAGTATTTTGGAATGTATATGAGGCTGCTTTTAACAAGTGCTTTAGTTATGTATGCCTTTCCGTCAGAATGGTTTCGGTTAGGAGCTGGTTTATTGTTCTTATACATGACAAGTGTTCAATTAAAGACATTATGGCATCACCTCGATACGGCAATGTGGCCGGATCTTTATCCGGTTTCAAACACTGAGAAACAAATTGCTTTCAGACGTTTAACGAAAAAATTATTAATCTTTCAAACAGTATTGCTAACGGCTGTATATTGGCTAGTAAGTGTTACAGTTATGCCAGGTTTCGTAATTTTAGCAGCAGGATTGATTTTTAGTGTAACTTATCCAGTGTATAACCGAAAAAGGCGTGTACTCCAGACTAACTAGGAGGGAAATTATGGATAAGTATGAACAAGAGGCTTATGAAGAAGTGCAAGTATGGCTCAGAAAATTAAATAAGCCTTCGAGCATACCGCAAACCTTCACTAAAAATATTCAAAGCAGAATGAATCAATTGGTTCCGAAAAAAATTCACCACTTAATGGGTCAAGCGGTAAAGCAGATGGTTGATGGAGCGATAAATGGTTCAGAATATCTTCCAAAGGGAAACTATGAAAAAGCTGACACACTTAAAGAAGCTGATACGAAACTTCAAGAACTTATACCAGTGTTTCAAAAAGGAGCTGCAGCAGAAGGAGCAGGTACTGGAGCAGGAGGAATTTTTTTAGGAGCTGCTGATTTTCCTTTATTGCTGGGCTTTAAAATGAGATTTCTATTTTCAGCGGCACAAATATATGGGCTGGATGTGTACGACTTTAGAGATAGGCTCTATATGCTTCACATTTTTCAAGCTGCTTTTTCCAGCCCCGAAAAAAGACAGGAAACGGCTGAAAGGCTGAAAAATTGGGATGAGTATGTAAGAGACAAACCAAGAAATTTATCTATGGCAAGAGAAATGGATTGGACTTCATTCCAGCAAGAATATCGAGATCATATTGATTTGGTAAAATTACTGCAGTTGATGCCTGGTTTTGGAGCAGTGGTAGGCGCTGCTGCCAATTATCGATTACTCGGTCAGCTGGGGGAAGCAGCAAGAGAAGGCTATCGTTTAAAATGGTTTCTTTCAAAAGAAGGAAAGGCTACTTAAACAGCCCGGGGCTGATTGCCCTGGGCTTCGTTTTTATTGATTATTATACTCGAGTGCTGCTTTACCCAATACTTTAGCAGCTATAAGCATGGCACGTTCATCAATGTCAAACTTAGGGTGGTGATGAGGAAAGGTTGTTTCCCAGTCTGGATTTTGAGCACCGGTGAAGAAGAAAGTGCCTTTCACATGTTTTAAATAATAAGCAAAATCTTCGCCACCCATCTGCGGCTTCATTTCTTCCGTTTCTGTAACGCCGGGAACTTGAGAAGCACAGTCTGCAAGAAAAGCTGTTTCTGCTTCATGATTTACTACAGCAGGATAGCCCCGGTGATATTTGAAATCCGCTTCTGCATTTGCGCCTTGACAAGTTGCTTTTGTAATGGTTTCTAATTCCTGTTCTAATAAATCACGAACATCTTCGCTGAAGGTTCTCGCTGTACCGATCAGCTTTGCACGGTCCGCGATAACATTAAAGGCATTAGGTGCTTCAAAAGAGCCGACAGAAACAACAGCAGGCTCTTGTGGATCAACACGGCGGCTGACAATCTGCTGTATATTTGTGACAAGCTGGGAGCCAATAACAACGGCATCTTTAGTAAGGTGCGGCATAGCACCATGCCCTCCCTGCCCTATTATTTCTATTTCAAATCGGTCTGCTGCTGCCATCATCGGTCCATTTTTATATTGAATTTTTCCATACGGTTCTGTAGCCCACAAATGTGTACCAAATATGACATCGACGCCATCAAGGCAGCCGTCATTTATCATGTCAATAGCTCCGCCTGGTGCGTACTCTTCTGCATGCTGATGAATAAAGACAACTGTGCCTTTCCATTCATCTTTCAGAGTATTTATTGCTTTCGCTAATCCGAGCAAAGCAGCTGTATGTCCATCGTGGCCGCATGCATGCATTACCCCGTCCACTTTAGAGCGGAAAGGAAGGTTTGTTTCCTCTTGAATAGGGAGCGCGTCAAAATCGGCTCTTAATGCGATGACCGGGCCAGGTTTTCCCCCTTGCAAAACGGCGGTAACCCCTCTTCCTCCAACTTTAGTTTTTACACTATGGCCAAGGTTTTTATGAAAATCCGCAATATATTCTGGTGTGTGTTCTTCTTCAAAAGAAAGCTCTGGATATTGGTGGAGGTATCTTCTTATTTCCACTATTTCATTATAGTTCTGCTCCAGCAATTCAAATAACTTTGTTTCCAAAAAAACAACCCCCTCATTCTCCAGTGTTCTCTTTATTTTATCACAGCTGAATGGTGTGCACTTATTTATAATCCGAATGGAACAAACCTAGCTAGGTAACTGGAAAGCATTTGAAAGTAACCAGTAAAGAGCATAATCCCAAGTGCTATCATAATGTAGCCGCTTGTCTTTTGTATAATTGGCACCCATTTATTTAATCTTTTTAATCTGTTAAGTGATTTTGAGTACAGAAGCGCCACTAACAGAAATGGGATTCCCATTCCAATAGAATAAACAAACAGCATAAATATTCCTGTATACATTGTGTCGGCCTGGCTCGCTAAAGTAAGAATCGCACCCAGCACTAATCCGATACATGGGGACCAGCCAGCTGCAAACAGCAATCCAAGCAGTACGGAACTCGTAAAACTAGTTGATTTTTTTGGTTCGTAATGCACTTTTTTGTCGGATAACAAAGAGCGTATAGAAATAATTCCAGCCATTTGTAATCCGAATATGACTATAACAATTCCTCCTAGCTGTTCTATTAAATTGCTCCACCTCGCAAATTGCTGGCCTAAAAATGTTGATGAAGCCCCTAAGAGCATGAAAATAATTGTAAATCCAAGAATAAATCCTATGCTTCTCGTTAAAATCAACCGTCTTTGGGCGTTAATTTGGTTATTAGAAACCGTTGTTCCGGTTAATTGAGCTAAATAAGCAGGAACCAGTGGAAAAATACAAGGCGAAAGAAAAGAAATAATACCTGCTCCAAACGCAAGCCAAATACTTACTTCATTCAAAAGAGCTACCTCCTATCAGCGTACTGACATTCTTTATGTAAACGACTCTTTTATTATACATGGGAAATATGAAGATTGCGTGAATAACGAAAGTTATCCCCTTTTCTCCGTCTACAGACGGAGAAAAAAATAAACTCTAGCTGGTCGCATGAGATTAGCTTACATATTACACTAAGTGTATAAAAAATTGTTCTGGTTTAATATACCAAAAAATTTAAGAAATAGGGAAGGATAGATGCGCTCATGCGTAACTCTGGAAACATAGTTTTAGGGTTAATTATTATTATATTAGGTTTAAATATTTTATTTGAGCAATTGTATATAGATATAGATCTTGGCTCTTTTATTTGGCCTATTATTGCGTTTTCGCTAGCATATCATTTTTATAAAAAAGAACGAAAATGGCTAATGGGGTTATTTGCTGCTTTAGCTGTAATCTCTGTAAGCAATAAAATTTTTCATTTTGATTTAACAGGTATAATTATCGCTGCGGTCTTTCTTTATTTTGGATTGAAGCTTTTAAAACGTAATGATTCCTCAAAAGATATCGATATTGACAAGGATCTGCCTCCTCTGGAAAAAGAATATAACCAGACCGCAGAACAATCAGTTGACCAAACACCGGATTTATCACGGCCAGTTCATGTAGAAAATGAGCAGACTGAAAAATCATACGAGAAAAATATTACACACGCTGCTGAAACAAAGTCCGCTAAAAGAAACGGAAAAAACGAACCGTTAATAACACCTTCTTACAAAAATATGTTTATTGGTGATTATAAATTAATGAAAAAAAGGTTTGCTTTGCAAGATATGAATGTGAAATACGGGATTGCAGATATTTCAATTGATTTCTCAAAAGCTATTATTGATGAAGGAGAAACAGTTATTGTTCTGCATGGCGGAATAGGAGATGTAGATTTATATGTACCTTATGATTTAGGTATTTCTGTGCAAGCGAGCGCTACTATTGGGGATATGAATATCTTAAATCATCGTGAGGAAGGTTTTAATAAGCAGCTATCTTTTAGTACGGACCATTATAAAGAAGCTGACAGAAAAATAAAAGTGATCATTTCCGTGATTATCGGAGATATAGATGTGAGGTATGTATAATGAGAAAAATGGTAAATATCCAATGGGATTATATCCGTTATTCTCTTGGAACAGCGGTCATTACAGCTGTGCTTTTATTTTTTATTTTTTTATCTAGTACCGATGATTTGTTATTATTACTTTCATTTAAAAGCTGGTTTGGCGTGCCAACACTTATAATATGGGTACTTATCTCCTTCCTGTTGGCTTTATTTATTGGATGGCGCAGTGGAAAAAGACAAAAACTTCGTATAAATAAATTATTAGAAGGTACGCTTGCTTTAGAGAAAGGAGATTTTTCTAAGGTCACTACAGTGGATGGGGAAGATGAATTCGGGGTTATGGGAAATCATCTGAATGCTGTGGCAAGCAGAATGGAAGAACAAGCAAGATCTGTACAGAAGCTTTCAGCAGAAAGAGCCGAATGGCAGGCTTCAATAAAACAATCTGCAGCAGCTGCTGAAAGACATAGACTTGCAAGAGAGTTACATGATGCAGTTAGTCAGCAGCTATTTGCAATATCGATGACCACAGCAGCACTGCAAAAAACAATACCGAATGATATTGAAAAAGGAATGAAGCAAGTATCTTTAATTGAAAAAATGGCAGGCAATGCGCAGGGAGAAATGCGGGCCTTGCTTATGCATTTAAGACCAGCAAGTTTAGAAGGTAAATTATTAGAAGACGGTTTGAAAAATTTATTGCAAGAGCTCGCTGAAAAAACAAAACTGCGGTTGAAATGGAATATTCAAGATATCCCAGCCACCGGAAAAGGGGTTGAAGACCATTTATTTAGAATTGCACAAGAAGCTCTTTCTAATATGTTAAGGCACGCACAGGCTTCTCAAGTGGACTTTCAATTAAAATACTATTCAGGTCAGATTAGAATGAAAATTATAGACGATGGAGTAGGATTTCACTTAGAAAAAGATCAAAAGCAATCTTCGTATGGGCTTTCGGTGATGAAAGAAAGAGTGAATGAAATTGGGGGAGTTATTCATATTTTATCTTATCCAAGAAAAGGCACACAGGTAGAAGTGAATGTTCCGGTTGTTGAAGATAAAGAGGAGGAGAAGCGTATTGATAAAAGTAGTGTTAATCGATGATCATGAAATGGTGCGCATGGGAGTAGCCGCTTATCTATTAACGGAAGAAGATATAGATGTTGCCGGAGAGGCGGCAAACGGAAAAGAAGGCGTAAAGTTAGTAAGAGAACATAAGCCGGACGTCGTTTTAATGGATCTTATTATGGATGGCATGAAGCTACACAGCTGATTACAAAAGAATTTCCCAATGTAAAGGTCATTGTTCTTACCAGTTTCTATGATGATGAACAGGTATATCCAGCAATTGAAGCCGGGGCATTCAGTTATCTATTAAAGACTTCAAAAGCTCAAGCAATAGCCGAAGCAATACGTGCAGCAATGAATGGGGAATCTAAAGTAGAAGCAGAAGTTACAAAAAAAATGATGTAAAGAATGCGCCATCCCGATCAACAGCTGCATGAAACCTTAACTTCAAGAGAGCTTGAAGTATTGGGGTTGATAGGAGAAGGGAAGACTAATCAAGAAATCGCTGATGAATTGTATATTGGTATTAAAACAGTAAAAACTCATGTTAGCCACATATTATCAAAGTTAGAAGTAGATGATAGAACTCAAATTGCTGTTTATGCCCATCGTCATGGATTAGTGAAATAAAAATTTTTTCAAACTTTCAATAGGTGTTACCGAATTTTTCAAATAAATATTAAAAAGTAACAGATAATATAAAAGGATATGAAAAGATATGTCGAAATGTTATTATCTGCTTTATAATAGATTCGAGTAAATACCTATTGAGTCTGCGCTTATAGCGCAGCTGATAAAGGAGTAATATCATGAGAAATAAATGGATAGTCTGGGGGCTTGCTGTTTTAGCTTTTATTATATTAAGCTCCGGGATTTATCTTTCTTCTGTCGTTATTGGGGCAGCTGCTATAGATGAGAAACAATTAGTAATGAACGAAACTACCGAAATATTTGACAGCGATGGACAAAAGCTTGCAGAGCTTTATGCCGAAGATAGGGATTTGATTAACATAGATGAAATACCTGAACATGTGAGAGAGCCTTTTGTGGCTATAGAAGATATTCGATTTTATGATCATCAGGGAATTGACCCCCGCGCTATTCTTAGAGCCTTATATCGTGATATTTTAGCAGGCTCAAAAGTAGAAGGCGGAAGTACGATAACACAGCAATTAGCAAAAAATGCTTTTCTATCAAGCGATAAAACTCTTCTTCGTAAGACAAAAGAAGTGCTGATCGCCATGGGACTCGAACGAAAATTCAGCAAAGATGAAATTCTAGGATATTATTTAAATCAAGTATATTTCGGCCACGGTGCTTATGGTATAAAGTCAGCTGCAGAACTTTATTTTGGAAAAGATGTAAAAGATTTGACAGTTGACGAAGCAGCTTTGCTTGCTGGTATCCCTAAAGCCCCAGGAAATTACTCACCAGTAGAGGATCCGGAACGTTCAAAAGAAAGACGGAGTACAGTTTTAGCTATCATGGAGAGGCACGGATTCATAACACCAGAAGAAGCAGCAACTTATCAGGGCAAAACAGTTCCTGAGTCAATTAACCGAGCAGAAAAAAATACAGCTTATTACACATATATTGATATGATGTTAGAAGAAGCAGAAAACAAGTACCATATAACTGCTGAAGAAATATATAGAGGCGGATACGATATTGTTGTTCCGATGAATAAAGAAATGCAGCAAGCTTCCTACGATTTGCTTCAAGAAGAATCTTATTTTCCAGAGGAAGCAAAAGATGCCGAAGGGGCATTTTTCATGATGGATCATCAAAGCGGGGGAGTTGCGGCTGTTCAAGGCGGCAGAGAATATGTGCGCAGGGGTCTTAACAGAGTAACAGTAAAAAGACAGCCCGGTTCTGTAATGAAACCACTTGCAGTATATGCTCCCGCATTAGAATCAGGAAAATATCATCCGTATTCCTTGTTAAAAGATGAACAGATGGATTTTGATGGTTATTCTCCTAAAAATTATAATGGCGAATACCGCGGAGAAATAACTATGGCTGATGCTGTCACTGAATCTACGAATACTGCAGCCGTCTGGTTGTATGATCAAATGGGAGAAAAAGAGAGCACAGAATGGATGGAAGAAGCTGGTCTTCACATAGAAGATAATGGTCTTGCCGTGGCTCTTGGAGGGCTGTCAGAAGGACTTACCCCAATGGAGTTAACGTCTGCGTATACTGTCTTTTCCAACCATGGTACTAAAATAAATCCTTATTTTATTGAAAAAATCGTTGACCGCAACGGTGAAGAAATAGGAAAAGCAGATCCAGAAACAAAAGAAGTGATGAGTCCGCAAAATGCGTGGTATATGACAAGGCTTCTGGAAAACGTAGTAAAAGAAGGCACAGGTACGGCTGGCAGCAGTAACTATCCATTAGCCGGAAAAACGGGAACAACTTCCTTTTTAGAAGTAGAAGGAGGCACAAGGGATGCTTGGTTTGCCGGATTTACACCACAATGGACGGGAGCTGTCTGGATGGGTTATGACAAAACAACTGAAGACCAGCATCTTCAGGCAGGGAGTTCATATCCCACACGTTTATTTAAAGAAATTATTAATAAAGTTCCTGCTGATGACGGCATTCAAACCGTATTTCAAAAACCAGAAGATGTGAAAGACTTAGAAGAGCCGGTAGAAATAGCACAAGTGAATGATTTGTCTGCATCTCTCAGCTTAAAAGGGGGCGGGTTGTTTAATGTTCATTTAAAATGGACGCCGGCAGAAGATGAACGTGTCGTTTATCAGGTTTATGAAGTGAACGACGGGGAAGGTGAGGTTATTGAAGAAGTAGAAGGCGGCGGTGAATTTACGATTGAAGGAGTCAATATCTTCAATTTACAGGATTATATGATTGTGCCATATAATCCACAAACAGAACAAGAAGGAGAGCCATCAAACGTTGCAGAAGTTAGCGTAGGTTCTTTATTTGGAACCGGCTGATCATGCAGGACTGTGTATAGGCACAGTCCTGTTTTTTCTTTCTATTTTATGAACAAAGTCTATGAGTACTGTACATGACATTTAGAGAAGAGTATGGTAAAAAGGGTATGGAAACAATGAAGGAAGAATGACGTTTACAAGCGTTTTTAATTAAAGGAGTGCTAGGCAATGGGTAAATTAAATTTTAATGATAATTATTTAAGGGCTGCTTATGGACAAAATACAGATCATATACCGGTTTGGTATATGAGACAAGCAGGACGTTCACAGCCTGAATATAGAAAGCTTAAAGAAAACTATTCTTTATTTGAAATTACCCATGATCCCGAACTTTGTGCCTATGTTACGAAATTGCCAGTGGATCAATATAATAATGACGCTGCAATTTTATATAAAGATATCATGACACCTCTGCCGTCAATTGGAGTAAAGGTAGACATAAAGCCCGGAGTAGGGCCAGTTATTGATAATCCGATTAAACAACCGCAGGACGTGGAAAAGCTGGGAGCTATTGAACCAGAAAAAGAGGTACCTTATGTACTAGATACTATTAAGCTGCTGAGAGAGCAGTTGAATGTACCTTTAATCAGCTTTAGCGGTGCGCCATTTACATTAGCAAGCTATATGATTGAGGGCGGCCCATCTAAAAATTATCATAAAACCAAAGCTTTCATGTATGCCGAACCTAAAGCCTGGTTTACTCTAATGGATAAATTAGGGGATATGACCATTCGCTACGTGTCCTCTCAAATAAAGGCAGGCGCCCAAGCTATTCAAATTTTTGACTCCTGGGTAGGCGCTTTAAATGCAGAAGACTATCGTTTTTACGTGAAACCTGTTATGAAACGCATTTTTGAAACCCTACAAAAAGAAGATGTACCGTTCACGATGTTCGGTGTTGGAGCTGGTCACCTTCTTCAAGAATGGAATGACCTCTCTTTACAAATTATAGGTCTTGATTGGAGAACTTCTATTTCTGAAGCGAGAAAACTTGGTGTTACTAAATCCTTGCAGGGGAACCTGGACCCCTCTATATTATTAGCGCCTTGGAATGTTATAGAAGAGAAAGTAAAACCAATTCTTGACGCGGGCATGCAGCAGGAAGGATTTGTATTTAACCTCGGTCATGGGGTTTTCCCGGAAGTAGAACCAGAAACATTGAAGAAATTAACAGCTTTTGTGCATAATTATACAAAAAGAACGGAGGATTGAAATTATGAAAAAAATTGGATTACTAGTTATGGCTTACGGCACACCAAGAAGCTTAGATGAAGTAGAGCCTTACTATACACATATAAGAAGAGGAAGAAAGCCATCTGAAGAAGCTCTCCAAGACCTCATCTCTCGGTATGAAGCTATTGGAGGGATTTCTCCATTGGCTAAAATAACAGACAATCAAGGGGAGCGACTGAAGGACCGTTTAAATGAACGATATGATGATATAGAATTTCATTGGTACCTGGGTTTAAAACACATCGACCCATTTATAGAAGACGCAGTTCAAAAAATGAAGCACGATGGCATGGAAGAGGCATACAGTATTGTCCTTGCCCCGCATTTTTCTACTTTCAGTATTAAATCCTATAATGGCCGTGCCCAGGAAGAGACAAAAAGAATAAATGGACCAGTTATTCATTCGGTAGAAAGCTGGTATGATGAGCCGAAATTTATCGATTATTGGGTTAAACAAGTGAGAAATACACTTAATGAAATAAATAATACAGATAACACATGCGTAATATTTTCTGCACACAGCCTTCCTGAGAAAATTATTCAGGCAGGAGATCCTTACCCTGCTCAATTAGAAGAAACTGCCAAATGGATTGCTGAAAAAGCAGATATTCCACATTATGCTATCGGATGGCAAAGTGAAGGAAATACGCCGGATCCATGGCTCGGGCCTGATGTACAGGATTTGACAAAAGAACTTCATAAAAATCATGGCTATACTTCTTTTGTTTACTGCCCTGTAGGTTTTGTTGCTGATCATCTCGAAGTGTTGTTTGATAATGATGTCGAATGTAAGCAGGCTTGTGATGAAGTAGGGGCCTCTTACTATCGCCCTGCCATGCCTAATACAAGTCCTGAATTCATTGAAGCTCTTGTAAATGTGATTACAAAGAAAATGAATGAGACGAAAGTTTAAAAGTTAGCGGGGAGTTTATTATGAAAGTAGCAATTGTTGGCGGCGGAATTACTGGCATGACCGCCGCTTATTATTTGCAGAAGGAAATTATGAGCCAAAACATAGATATAGAGTATCATTTATTTGAGAGTTCTGATCAGCTTGGTGGAAAAATCAGAACAGATTATTATAATGGTTTTGTTATTGAGCAAGGACCAGATTCTTTTTTAGCAAGAAAAGAAAGTGCAGCGAAACTTGCTAGAGAAGTAGGTTTAGAAAAGGAACTTATTTTTAACAATACAGGAAAAGCATACGTTTTAAAAGGCAGCAAACTCCACTCCATTCCTGGCGGAGCAGTTATGGGGATTCCAACAAAACTAGGTCCTTTCTTGACAACAAACCTTTTTTCACCGGCAGGTAAGCTAAGAGCTGCATTAGACCTTGTTTTACCAAAGAGTTCAGCAGATAGTGATCAGTCACTAGGAGAATTCTTTCGCCGCCGGCTTGGAAGTGAAGTCGTCGATAATCTCATTGAGCCGCTTCTTTCTGGTATTTATGCTGGGGATATCGATCGTTTGAGCTTACAGTCAACGTTTCCTCAATTTCATCAAGTTGAACAAAAACACCGCAGCTTAATTTTAGGAATGAAAGCAGCAAGGCCCCCGCAAAAATCAAAAAAAAAGCCATCAGGTGCTTTTCAAACGCTTAGAAACGGACTTCAATCATTAGTGGAGGGGATAGAAAACCATTTAGATGAGGATGCTGTATTTAAAAACAAATCGGTAAAGCAAATTATTTCTAAGGAGAACCATTATGAGCTTCATTTTAAAGACGGAGAGTCTTTGTTATATGATAAAGTTTTATTGACAACCCCTCCTCATGTAACTGCTAAGTTGTTTAAAGAGAAATCTCTTCAAAAATTATTTGCTTCTATTCCAGCAACTTCTGTAGCGACCGTTGCTATGGCATTTGATGAACAGCAAATCCCCGGAGATTTTGACGGCACCGGATTTGTTGTCTCAAAAAAGAGTGATTATACAATTACTGCATGCACCTGGACTCATCTAAAATGGGAGCATACAGCACCAAAAGGGAAAGCTCTGCTTCGCTGTTATGTAGGAAAGCCTAGGGGAGAAAATATTGTTGATAAAGATGATGAAAGCATTATAAACATCGTCTTAAAAGATTTAAATAAAGTAATGAACGTGACTGGGAAGCCTGAATACTACAAGGTTACGCGCTGGCGGAATGCAATGCCTCAATATGAAGTAGATCATTCAAAAAGAATGCATAAAATAATTAATGAAATGCAAACATCTTACCCTGGTATTTTTGTTGCTGGAGCAGCTTATGAAGGTGTAGGCCTGCCAGATTGTATTAATCAAGGAGAAGAAGTTGTCCATCAATTATTATCAAACGAAAAATAAACCACCTTTACCTGCTTAGAGCAGGTAAAGGTGGTTTTTTCATATATAAGGTAAGAAAGTATATAATTTTGCGCTTTGATGTCTAGCTTCAGCGCCCAGCCTCTCGGAGGCCCAAAACGGTTTAAGGAACTTTTGCTAGGATCGTGAACATCGTGTTCGCGACCTAGCAAAAGTCAGCACCTCCTGTGCAAGCCAGTTCGACGTTGTTACAGGAGGTGACGCTTTTAGTCTAACTTCCTTAGGTACCTTCTGCTAAGTTAGCTAACGTCCTGTTCACAACGCAGATGTGGAAGTAAGAGCGCTTTTATTGCCTGGAGAACATTTACCTGTCGAGGCTGACAAGGGGCTTTTCTTAGTTATCTTCTGTTACTTCTTCTAATAATGAAGTATCAACAAGACCTTCTAAATCCGGCTCTTCTTCAATAAACCCAAGATCATAAGAAGCATCAGCCCAAGATTGAAGAGCATCTGCGGAAACTTCTGTAGTGATGTTCATACGTTCCCAGGCGTTGTGCAGAACATCATCAGAAAATTGGGTTTGAGAGAGTTCATAAACAAGATCATTTACAGAGTTTAATGTTTCTTCTTCATTTTCTCCTGTGAATTCTACTGCTTTTTCATGAGCAGCTAAAACACTTTTTACTTTCTCAGGATTCTCTTCCATGAATTTTTCTGAAGTTACGAGGACAACACTAGGAAGAGTTTCTCCTAGGAATACTTCATCCCACTCTGTTACAACATTTGCATTCATTTCTTCGACAAGATACGTGCCCCATGGTTCAGGTGCAGCTGCAGCATCAACTTCCCCCTGCTCAAATCGAACCATCATAGAAGCCGGATCGACCCGGGATTGATGTTCGACAGTTCCACCTACTCTATTTGATTCCAAACCAAGTTCCTGGAGCATGATTTCTAACTGAACATTGTGTGTGCATCCATTGCCTGGAGTGCAAAATGATTTTCGATCAAAGTCATCTAAGGATTTAATTCCAGAATCTTCACTTGAAACGATCAGTGTAGCACCATTTGCAGCACCGCTTAATATTTTTACATCGCCGCCGCTTAAATGATAATTAATAGCAGGTCCCGGTCCAACGTAACCAATATCTAAATCACCAGAATCGAGAGCTTCAATGAAATCATTTCCATTTGGGAAATTTTTGAATTCAACATCTGTTCCTTCAAGTTCTTCTTCAAAAATTCCTTCCTGTTTACCAATTATACCTGCAGCATGGTCCAGGTTGGGAAAGTAACCTATATTAATTTCTCCGCTATTGCTTTTTCCGTCCCCGGAAGCAGAATCACCGCCGCCGCAAGCTGAAATTCCTATTGCTGCTATAGATAGTAAGATAGCAAGAACCCAGTTTCTCATCATTTAACCTCTCCCTTTTGTTGAATATATTCTAAGATAATCCCCAGCGAGAAAATACTTTTCTTTCTATGCGATCAAATATAACATATTCCATAATAAGACCGATTGTAGCTATAATAATCATAATTGCTATAACTAAATCCATATTATAAAAGTCTCTAGCGTCCATTAAGGTACGCCCCAAGCCGCCCGAACCAATTAATTCAGCTGCCATTAGCGCTCTCCAGGCAAATGCCCATGCAAGTCTTGTTCCTGATAAAAAAGATGGAACTGCAGCTGGTATCATGACACGCCATACAAGTTCAGACCCTTTATAACCTAGTGTTCTGGCAGCTCTGATTAAAATAGGCTGGACGGATTTAATTCCAAGCCTCATATTAGAGGTCATAACCCATGTTCCCCCTAAAGTGACAATAACGATAATAGAAAGAGTTCCTGTACCAAATAGCATCAACATAATTGGAAGCCAAACAATACTTGGTATGGATTGAAGGGCAATGACAAGAGATCCAAGTGTTTCATCAGCTAATTTTGATCGAGCTAGTAAAAGGCCTAGAGCTGTCCCAATAATTATAGCAATGATAAATCCCATCACTAATCTTTGAATACTGGTAGTAAGTGCTTCTGTTAAGATTCCTGTCTCAAAAAAACCTATATAGAGTTCGTTTACTGAATTCAGTGGTGATGGAAAAGCTGTGCCTGGAAAAAATTCCAACAATAAATTAAGTCTATATATTATTTCCCATATTGCGATCAGAATGATAAAGAAGAGCACCCTTCTTACTGTTGTAATCATCGCCCATCTCCTCTCTCATCACTTTTTCAATTTCTCCTGCTAGTTTTTGCTGAATTCTTTCTTCAAGCTCTCCAAATTGTTTAGATGAAGGTTTTCTTGGCCTTTCTAGTGGTACATCAAATATTTCGACAATTCTTCCAGGACGTGTCCCCATTAATACAATTCGATCGGAAAGGAGGATGGATTCACGAATGTTGTGGGTGACGAAAACAACAGTTTTTTGCGTTTCTTCCCAAATGTATTGCACTTCTTTATGCAGCATAGAGCGCGTTTGTTCATCCAAAGCACCGAATGGTTCATCCATAAGAAGAATATCTGGATCAAGCGCAAGTGTTCTTGCAATAGATACACGTTGTTTCATACCGCCAGACAGTTCGTGTGGGTATGAGTCAATAAATTTGCTTAAATGCACTAGTTTTAAAAAGTATTTAGCTCTTTCTTTCGCTTCTTCTTTTTTCATTTTTTTTCTAAGACCGAACATTACATTATCTAAAACCGTTAACCATGGCATTAAGGCAGACTCTTGGAATACCACCCCTCGATCAGGACCAGGCTCTGTCACTTCTTTACCAGCTACGTTAATATTTCCATAAGTAGGGTTTTCAAGCCCGGCAATTATGTTTAAGAGAGTTGATTTGCCGCAACCGGAAGGACCAAGTAGAGAAACGAACTCTCCGGATTTTATTTCAGTTGATATATTTTTAAAAACGGTAAAAGAAGATTTTTTTTCTTTGTCGAAAAATGATTTTTCTACATTATCTATAACGACATCAGCCAAAGGTTTCACCACCTGATTTTATAATTCATATAAATTTAGTAGGTTTTATGTTGTTAGTATATGTGGCGGCTGTAATGATGTCAACCTTCATTTTAAGTTAAATAAAAACGGAAAAGGACTCCCCGCTAATTTGAATGTATTAGTTGGGAGTCCTTTTTGTTTAAAATTTATTCTTACGTTAGCTTTGTTGTTGAGCCTGTTGCAAATCCTGCTGAGCTTGTTGAAGTTCTTGCTGAGCCTGTTGAATAGCCTGCTGATTTTGAGAATTTCCTTGCTGCTGAGCTTGCTGAAGCTGTTGTTGTGCCTGTTGAAGTTGTTGTTGGGACTGTTGAAGTTTCTGAGGATCGTTCCCTGCGTTCTGCATGTTTTGCTGGGCTTGTTGAATAGCTTGTTGAGCTTGTTGAACTTGCTGGTTTTGTTGTGGCATAATAACCCTCCGTTTGTATTGGTGTAGAGTATAACGTTATTTATCGTTTCCACAGGGGCAAGAAATATGTATAAACATCTAAAAAAATGGATTTTTAGAGAACTATGTTACCGCTACCCCCGTTTATTCGGGTATGGTACAATATGGTTTATCCTCAAACGTCAAAAAATGAGGAGTGCTAAGCAGTGGATGCAAAAAAGCAATTAGAAATTCTGAGTCATTCCAGGCATGATTGGATGAATGTATTACAAATAATAAAAGGAAATATGTCTTTAGAGCGATATGGAAAAGTAGAAGAAATGCTAGAAGAAACTATAAGAAAGGCAGAGCACGAAAGCAGGTTATCATACTTAGAAATTCCTAAAGTGGCTGCTTATTTACTAACTTTTAATTGGTATTCCCATTGGTTTAAGGTTGATATAGAAGTAACTCAGTATGTTAAGGACTGTTCGGATCATGAAAACAGCTGGTATGAAATAGTAACGAGTTTTTTAACATACTTGATCAGTCAGTAGCTCAAGGAGCTGATAATCAATTACTCGTTACTTTTCATGCAGTAGAGCAGCCTTACTTGGAGTTTGATTTTATGGGAGAAGTACACAATATAGAGAAAGTACAAAAATGGCTGACGTTATTGTCCTCATCTGAAGAATGTTCGATTGCAAATGTTGTTTGTAATGAGAAAGAAGTTTTATTTGTTGTACTGAATAATAAAATGAGGTGAAAAGATTGTTTGTAGATAAGGTAAGAGTTTATATAAAGGCTGGTGACGGGGGTGACGGGATGGTTGCTTTTCGTCGTGAAAAGTATGTTCCTGACGGTGGACCGGCCGGAGGAGATGGAGGTAAAGGTGCGGATGTTATTTTAGAAGTAGATGAAGGGCTTCGTACCTTAATGGATTTTCGATATCAAAAACACTTTAAAGCAAAAGCCGGAGAAAACGGCCGCCCAAAAAATCAGCACGGAAAAAATGCAGAAGATCTTATAATAAAAGTTCCGCCTGGTACAACCATAACTGATGATGATACCAAGGAAGTCTTAGCAGACCTGACAGAACACGGAGAACGTGCCGTGGTTGCAAAAGGAGGAAGAGGAGGAAGAGGAAATACTCGATTTGCTACTCCTGCAAACCCTGCCCCTGAATTAAGCGAAAAAGGCGAGCCGGCTGAAGAAAGAAATATAAATCTTGAATTAAAATTATTAGCAGACGTGGGGCTTGTTGGTTTTCCAAGCGTAGGTAAATCAACCTTATTATCTGTGGTTTCAGCTGCTAAACCAAAAATTGCTGATTATCATTTCACCACCTTAAACCCGAATTTGGGGGTGGTAGCTGTGGAAGATGGCCGCAGCTTCGTGATGGCTGATCTACCGGGGTTAATAGAAGGCGCGCATGAAGGCGTCGGATTAGGCCATCAATTTTTACGGCATATTGAACGTACAAAAGTAATTATACATGTTGTTGATATGTCTGGATTAGAAGGCAGAGATCCATTTGAGGATTTTCAGAAGATAAACGCTGAGCTTAAACAATATAATTTAAGGCTGCTTGAACGTCCTCAAGTAGTTATGGCAAATAAAATGGATATGCCAGAAGCTGATGATAATTTAATCCGTTTTAAAAAAAAGATGCCAAAGGAATATAAGGTGTTCCCTGTCTCAGCCTTGACTAAAAAAGGATTAACTAATATGCTGCGAGAAGTAGCAGACCTTGTAGATACTACTCCGGAATTTCCTGTGTATGATGAAGAAGAGCAGGAAGAAAGAGTTATTTATCGATATGAGAAAAAACAACAACCCTTTACTATTTCCCGTGATGATGATGGTGCGTTTGTGTTATCCGGTCCAGAAATAGAAAAAGTATTCAAAATGACCGATATGACACGTGATGAATCAGTAAGACGTTTTTCGAGGAAAATGCGTCATATGGGTATTGACGAGGCTTTAAGAGAAAAGGGAGCTAAAGATGGAGACATTGTAAGGCTGCTTGATTTCGAATTTGAGTTTATTGAATAAAGATAATATAGTAGCAGGGGCAATTCTGGTATATGTATTTCGCATTAACCAAGCCCCTTTCTATAATACGCACAGGTACTTTATTTTGGTAAAGTCTTCTTGTATCACAATAAACGTTATCAAAAAGTTTTTGCAACTTTATAATTAATAATCAGTGCGGTACAATCACTTTATGTTTACTAGTACCTGCGGTGGTGAAAATATGGCAGAAAAAATTGACAATTTTTATTTGGTAAGACAGGATATGTTAACGGAAGCCATGCAAAAAACATTAGATGCAAAAGCTCTTTTAGAAAGCGGAAAAGTTCAGAAAGTGGCTGAAGCTGTACAGAAAGTAGATTTAAGCAGAAGTGCCTTTTATAAGTACAAAGACGCTATCTACCCATTTCATCAAATGATTCAAGAACAAATAATTACTTTGTCTATACAGTTAGCAGATAAATCAGGATCTTTATCTGCTTTATTAAAGGAAGTTGCTAAAGCTAATTCTAATGTATTAACGATTAATCAATCTATACCTTTACAGGGCCGCGCAAACGTGACTTTAACAGTAGATACTTCAGCGTTAAAGGTTGAGATTAGAGATTTGGTAAAAAGAATTCAAGCAATGGAAGCAGTAGAAAATGCTGAAATTGTTGGTTCCGGTTCTTTATAACGAAAAATAAATTTTAGATCAGTACGTTAAAATAAAGGGAGTGGAGCAGATGACAAAAAAAGTAGGTTATTTGGGACCGGAAGGAACTTTCACCGAAGCTGCTGCTAAAGCTGTTATGCCTGACAGTGATCGTTATTCTTATAGTACTATACCGGCTTGTATGGCTGCTACAGCTGAAAAAGATATTGATATAGCAGTCGTACCTTTGGAAAATGCCATCGAAGGGTCTGTAAATATGACTCTTGATTACTTAATTCATAAACATGATCTTCCAATTATTGGGGAAATTACAGTACCAATTGAACAACATTTGATGGTGCACCCTGCACGAGAAAAGGACTGGGAGAATATAAGTGATCTTTATTCTCATCCTCAAGCTATCGCTCAGTGTGATGAATTTATTAATACCAAGTTACCAAATGTGAAAGTTTATTATACTAATTCTACAAGTTCTGCAGCAAAAGATATTTCTGAACATCCGGGTATTAATGGCGCTGCTATTGCAAATTATCTGGCTGCAGAGAAATACGGATTAAAAATTGTTAAACAAAATATTCATGATTATGATAATAATCACACCAGATTTGTATTGCTTTCTAATAAAGACAGCAAGGTATCTCTAGAAGATAAAAAACAGAAAAACGGAAAGACAACATTGATGATTACCCTTCCTTCTGATTATTCAGGAGCACTACATCAAGTACTTTCCGCATTTGCCTGGCGAAAATTAAATCTCACGAAAATTGAATCAAGACCAATGAAAACTGGAATAGGAAATTATTTCTTTATCATAGATGTTGATCAAGAAATGGATGAGGTATTAATACCAGGAGTTATTGCTGAAGTGGAAGCCCTTGGTTGTGGAGTACGTATACTTGGGAGTTATCCCTGTTTTCTCTCTCACGATATAAAAGAAGGAAAGCCCGTCCCGAAATAAGGGAGAGGCTTTTTCATAGTGCGCCCGGCATGTCTAACAGCTAGGTGGTGCAAGTCCACTACAGGCTTGGCAGTAGGAACTGTTAGCGGAAGGCAAGGGTGTCCATCGTGAGGTGGAATCTGAAGGAAGTTTCTCGGATTCTGTCTGCATAGCACCAAGCAAGGTGTAGGGTTTCGCCCCCATCAAAAGTCCAAAAAGAACCTTGAGAAGAAGCTAACACAGCGGACCAAACGAAACCGAAGTGGGAACATCCGTGACATTATCAAGGAAGTCAACGAAGTCATGACCGGATGGATAAACTACTATGGGATTAGTTATATGAAGGGATATATTCGGCGCATAGATCAATGGATCAGACGCAGAATAAGGCAAATCATATGGAAACGCTGGAAGAAAGTGAAGACAAAGTATAAGAGTCTGATAAAACTTAAAGTTCCTAAACCAAAGGCTTGGGAGTGGGCAAACATACGGCAAGGGTACTGGCGTATCGCATGTAGTTATGTTCTACACAGAGCCATTTCAAATGAGATTCTCGAAAAAGTCGGTTTAAAAAATCTAAACCGACTTTTCGAGAAAGCACAATCAAACTATTGAACCGCCGTATACGGAACCGTACGTACGGTGGTGTGAGAGGACGGGGTTAACCACCCCTCCTACTCGATTGTTTGTTCTTATGTTAAAAGAAAACCTTTCACCTCTAAAGCATTTTCAACCTCTTCAATAATTTTTGCTGAAGGTGCTTCAATCGTATGTAAATGAGTGCCATCTGTTAATTCAGATAACAGCGGAGCTTGAGTTTCATTTAATCTTTCCATAAATTGCTGTACATCTTTTCGGGTTGATAACATTAATGAAGCGGTTAAATCTCCATATAATGGATGCTCGATACTAACGTCTCTAACTGTTGCACCATGGTCAACAATAATATTCAATTCCTCTTCTGTAACGGAAGTATCAGAGGAATGAAAACATGCAATTTGCTTTTTAATGGATGCATTTTGTTGTTTATTCATTAACAGGTAGCCTTGAGAAGTGGCAATAATCGGATGGTTTTTTGCTTTTAATAACGAGATATCCTGCACAATAACTTGTCTGCTCACCTTTGTTTTTAAGGCAAGTTCACTTCCTGTAATGGGATGCACAGCATCTGAGAGCCATTCTAAAATCATTTCTCTTCTTTTATTTCCGGGTATTTTGTTCTCTTGAGCCAAATCTTAAACCTCCAATGTGGTAAAAAATATTAGTTTAATTTTACAGGATACCTTCCTGTATGAACAGTTGATTCAGCCATGCAGGTGTGTGGTTTGAAGGGAAGTCATATATATATTTCCTCACGCATATGCTTGCCATAGACGATGGGAACGGAAGGGAAGAAGTGAGACCGAATTACCAATAACTTCTTCATACCGGCTTCGATCATTTCTAGGAGGAGGAAATATAATGCAGATTCATATTGTGCAAAAAGGGGATACTTTATGGAAACTTGCCCAGCAATATAATGTCGATTTTGAGGCTGTAAAAAAGGCGAATACTCATCTGGCTGATCCGGATAAAATAATGCCTGGGATGAAAATTAAAATTCCAACCAAAAGTGTTCCTGTAAAGAAAGAACAGCAGAAACCTGAAGTTAATCAGCAATACCAACCTAAAGAAAAGAAAAAAGAAGAGCAAATACCAAAAAAACCGGCACCTAAACAACCAACTCAAAAAAAACCAGCACCAAAGCCGGCACCAAAGCCGGCACCAAAGCCGGCACCAAAGCCAGCACCAAAGCCAGCACCAAAGCCGGCACCAAAACCAGCACCAAAACAGCCGCAAGTTTCACATAAGCCGAAAATGCCCCCGATTAACCAGGCTAATCCAATGCCTCCAAAACCTCCGATTGTTAGTCCGTCTAAAGAACAGTATTTCAATATGAATGTTAATTTATACAAACCATATCCGTCAAAGCCGCCAATTGAAGCACCCAAGAAAGAAAAGCCTAAAGAACAGCCTGTAAAAGAAAAGTATGCTCCTAAGAAAAAAGAAGAAAAGCCAATTGCAAAGCCAAAGGAACAAAAAATGCCAAAAATGCCAAAAATGCCAAAAATGCCAAAAATGCCAAAAATGCAAAGCAAGCCAATACAGCATGCGCCTATGCCTTTTCACCCAATGCCATACATGATGGAGGGACCCGGCCATTGTGCACCTATGCCGCCAATGATTCCTTGCTGTCCGCCATGCGGTCCTACCCATCATATGATGCCTATGCATTCACCTATGCAACAGCCAATGTATCCTATCACCAGCGGTCCCTGTGATGAAAACATGATGCATAATATACCGATGCCTTATAGTCAAGAACATGTGGGCGGGTTTCCTAACTATGGACCAAGTCACATGATGAATCAAAATCATCCAAGTTATGGTAATTATGGAGAGTATGGTAATAACAACGACTATAATAACAATAATCATAACGGCAGTAATTATTACAGTAACAATTATTATGACAATAATAACGATAATAATAATTATTACAACAATAATAACGGCAATAACTACGGCGGGATGTATTCACCTTGGATGAATAATTATAATAGAGACAACGATTAAAAAATAAAGCAATTACCACTCTTACCTTCAAATAACAGCTTAAAAATAACCTCCTTGAGTCAAGCTAAGTGATGAAAGGAGGTTTTTAAATGAAAAAAGCTGCATTAACAATGACAGCATTTACTATCATTGCAAGTGGATTAACTGGATGTGGAGCCGCTGATGACAATAATGAAATGGGAGCTTCTCCTGCACGTTACAGCGGTTATGACAATAATATGGATGGCCGAAATGCCGGGGGAGACTATAGAAGAGATAATTACCGCGGTGAAGGTCCAGTAACCGATATGATGACTGTGGATGATCGTCAGCAAGGCGGCAGGAACTATGATCAAGGGAACCGGATGAACAATCGCGGACAAATTGGTGACAGAGATGGCATGGTGGGAGACCGCGGTGCATTAAATACTCGAAATGTCAATGATGGTCAAGCCGGCGGCCAGGGAGAAAATCAACAAGTAGCTGAAGAAATTTCTAGTGAAGTGGAAAAATTAGAAGGTGTAGATGATTGTCGAGTCATTGTTCGGGACGAAGATGTCCTCATTGGTATTGACACGTATGAAGATGAAGAAAAAGCGAAAGAATTAGCTGAAAAAATTAAAAGTCAAGTTGAAGAAGATTTAGATGAAGATAAAAACGTATATGTCACTACTGATGAAGAACATTTTGGAAACATCCAGGAAATCGATGATAACCTGCAGAATGGCATGGGATTAGATGAAGCAGGAGATACTATCAATGCAATGATTGAAGATCTAAGTGATGCTGCTCAAGAGCCATTCCAGGAAAGCTAACTAATTCAGGCGTTTCACAGCAGGATTAATTCTACTGTGGAACGCTTCATTATGCTATTTTAAAATAGGTGGAATGCTTTCATTGTTCTGACACTTTATGCTATATTAAGTTATTGGAGATATAGAGGAGGAATGAACAATGGCCGGACATTCCAAATGGCACAATATTAAAAGAAGAAAAGAAAGCCAGGATGCAAAAAGAGCAAAAATATTCACAAAGCTTTCTAAAGAAATCTTTGCTGCAGTGAGAGAAGGCGGGACCGATCCCAATACAAATTTAAGACTCCGCATGGCTCTCACGAAAGCGAAAGCGGAGAATATCCCTAATGATAATATTGAACGTACCATAAAAAAAGCAGCTGGTGAAACAGGAGGCGTACAATACGAAGAAATAACATATGAAGGCTATGGTCCTGGAGGAGCTGCGGTTATGGTTCAAGCACTTACTGATAATAAAAACCGGTCAGCTGCTGATATCCGCCATGCATTCACAAAGCACGGAGGGAACCTGGGGGAAAATGGCTGTGTTTCCTTTCTTTTTGACAAAAAAGGGCAATTAATAATAGATCGTACAGACGAAATTGATGACGAGGAGCTTATGCTTGAAGCGATAGAAGCTGGGGCAGAAGAATTTGATTCAGACGATGAAAGTTTTTACATTCAAACACCTCCAAATGATTTTGAAGATGTAAAAAAACAATTGGAAAGTAAGAACTTCCAATTTTCCAAAGCAGAAGTAACTATGATACCCCAGACCAAAGCAGAGCTTACTGATGAGCACGCCGAAAAAATGTTAAAAATGATTGACGCTTTGGAAGATAATGATGATGTGCAAAGCGTATATCATAATTTTGAAGTGGATGAAAAACAACTGGCTAGATTATCTTATTAAGGTATTTAGGAATAAAAACCTTTTTTATGGGGGAAGATTTCCATAAAAAAGGTTTTTTCTATAAATAATAAAGGAGCAGGCTTATGATATTATCAGTACTTCGTTTTTGCATAATGCTGTTAATAACTGGATTTATTTTCACAATACCGATAAAAGGGACTATGGCTGATAATTATCATCCTGGATATCCTGCTATCTATGAAGTGATCCTAGAAAAAGAGACTTCAAATGGGGTAGTCGTAACAGAAAAAAGGTACGAAACAGTATGGGCAGTAGAAGATTTCTGGAACAAATATAAAAATTGGGAACTTATTGATCAGCATGAAGATCAAATAATTTTAAAAAAACCGTATGAAAAACATTAATTTGTTTTTCATTGTTACCACACTTTGCTATTATAAAAGAAAGCATGTTCGTGTTATTAAAGGGAAAGGAAGAAACTTGTTTTGTATGAATTTCTAAGAGGATCGGTTGTACACACAGAAAGAGAAACGATTACACTTGAAGTAAATAATATTGGATACCTTATCTATTGTGCAAATCCATTTGTATTTGATAAAAATGGGCAAGAGATAACAATTTATACATATCAGTATGTTAAAGAGGATGCGCTTCGCTTGTATGGATTTGCTTCTAGAAAAGAGAGAGGATTGTTTGAACAGCTATTACAGGTATCGGGAATTGGACCAAAAGGGGCTCTGGCTATACTTGCTGCTGGGGCACCTGCTCAGGTCATGCAGGCCATAGAAGAAGAAAATGAAAAATTCCTTGTAAAATTCCCTGGAGTTGGAAAAAAAACGGCCAGGCAGATGATACTTGATTTAAAAGGAAAGCTACAGGAAATTATCGGTGATGCTTCTGATTCAACAGTTTCGTTAATCGATCAACAAGCTCCAACATTGGAAGAAGACGCGCTTGAAGAAGCTTTGGAAGCCCTTAAAGCACTTGGATACGGGGAAAAAGAAATCTCCAAAGTAAAGCCGAAACTAAAAAAGGAAAACCTTAGTGCAGATGAATATGTAAGAACAGCATTACAATGGATGCTTTCTTAACAAGAGGTATAGAAGTTGGAAAAGGAGAATTTATCATAATACAAACCGTTTCGAACTCCTCCTGCATGTATTTTGTTAAGCAGCATAAAGGTGGTGATTAGATGGAAGAACGTGTAGTTTCGCAAGAAGCTCATCAAGAAGATGACGCCGCTGAAAGTAGCATAAGACCAATAGATTTTTCCCAGTATATAGGACAGGAAAAAGTTAAAGAAAACCTTGAGGTGTTTATAGAAGCGGCAAAAATAAGAGAAGAGTGCCTGGACCACGTACTTTTGTATGGACCTCCAGGACTTGGGAAAACCACACTGGCTATGATTATTGCTAATGAAATGGGTGTAAACATAAGGAATACCTCAGGACCAGCTATAGAGCGCCCTGGAGATTTAGCTGCTGTATTGACAGCATTAGAGCCGGGCGATGTATTATTTATTGATGAAATCCATCGTCTGCCTCGTTCAGTTGAAGAAGTTTTATATCCTGCCATGGAAGATTTCTGTATAGATATTATTATCGGAAAAGAATCTACTGCAAGATCTGTTCGTTTAGACCTCCCTCCTTTCACTCTTGTAGGGGCAACAACTCGCGCAGGAATGCTTTCCTCCCCTTTAAGAGACCGTTTCGGTGTCCATTCGAGGCTTGAATATTACAATGAAATAGAGCTGTCAAAGATAATAAATCGGAGCAGTGAATTGATGGAGGTCCCTATTGAAGAAGACGCAGCTTTAGAATTAGCAAAAAGATCCAGAGGGACTCCGCGAATAGCTAACCGTTTATTAAGAAGAGTTAGGGATTTTGCTCAAGTAAAGGGGAGCGGTGAAATTTCAGCCGCCTTAGCTTCCAATGCATTGGAAAGATTACAAGTTGACCGGCTTGGCTTAGATGAAATCGATCATAAGCTGCTTTTAAGCATTATTGAAAAATTTCGGGGAGGGCCTGTAGGGGTAGAAGCACTTGCGGCTACTATCGGAGAAGAAGCCAATACGTTAGAGGACGTATATGAACCATATTTAATGCAAATTGGCTTTCTAATTCGAACTCCAAGAGGACGAATGGTTACTGCTCAAGTTTATGAGCATTTACAGATGGAGGTGCCCGGACATGACTGATCTGCCAAAACTGTTAATTGGACTTGGCATTGCTCTTATTATATTCGGGTTAATTTGGCAAGTAGGCGGAAAATTTATTTCACTTGGTAAATTACCAGGCGATATTATTATTAAAAAAGAAAACACGACATTTTATTTTCCGATCGTTACTTCTATTGTGATAAGTATTGTACTTTCTCTTTTGTTTTATATTCTTGGGAGGTTTCGTTGAACTGCTTGTCATCGAAAACTTTTTTTGTACTGTTAAGAGAAATAATGGCTTTTAACGTATAGAAAGGACACATGATACTGCTGCCGCAGGACGTGGTTTTTTAGGCGGTGTCCTTTACAAGGGGGAAGCCGGGTTTTCCTAAAATAATTGTTGAGGTTTGTTTCCTTCATTCACTAAAAAAGGGGAAACGTTAGAAAAGAGGTTGAACAGAAAAATGAATGTGGAAGATTTTAATTTCACTTTACCAGAGGAATTAATTGCTCAAACTCCATTAAAAAAAAGAGACGCATCACGTTTAATGGTGCTTGACCCAGAAGTGAAAAAGTATAAACATGAACAGTTTCCAGCTATACTAAATTATCTAAAGGAAGGGGACTGTCTTGTTTTAAACGATACAAGAGTTCTCCCTGCTCGTTTGTTTGGCGAAAAAGAAACAGGCGGACAGGTTGAAGTGCTTCTTTTAAACCAAGAACAGCAAGATGAGTGGGAAACACTAGTAAAGACTGCAAAAAGAGTAAAACCTGGGACTAGGCTCTCTTTTGGCAATGGTAAATTAAAAGCGGAATGCACAGGGGTATTAGAACACGGTGGAAGGATGCTTCGCTTTGAGTATGAAGGAGTGTTTTTAGAAATACTTGATGAGCTTGGTGAAATGCCTCTTCCCCCATATATTAAGGAAAAGCTTTCGGATAAAGACAGGTATCAAACAATATACGCAAAGCATGATGGTTCAGCTGCTGCTCCTACCGCCGGCCTGCACTTTACAGAGGATCTTTTAAATCGAATTAAAAGGATGGGAGTGCACATTACCACAATCACCCTGCATGTAGGGCTGGGTACATTTCGTCCAGTGGCATCTGAGACAATAGAAGAACATCATATGCATGCTGAATTTTATCAAATGAGTGAAGGGACAGCTCATTTGTTAAATGAAACACGAGAAAATGGAAATAACATTATAGCAGTCGGTACCACTTCTGCCAGAACTTTAGAGACAGTAGCACAAAAGGGAGGCGGATCCTACAAAAAAGATTCTGGCTGGACTGATATTTTTATATATCCGGGCTATACCTTTCAAGGAATAGATGCCTTGCTTACTAATTTCCACTTGCCGAAATCTACACTTGTAATGCTCGTCAGTGCTTTAGCCGGAAGAGATTTTATTTTATCTTCTTATGACGAAGCAGTAAAAGAACGTTATCGCTTTTTCAGCTTTGGGGATGCGATGCTAATAATGAAAGGAAGTCACAAGACATGGCGGCAGTGACCTATGAATTAATGAAGACGTGTAAACAATCAGGGGCTCGATTAGGAAAAATTCATACCCCGCACGGTACAATAGAAACTCCTATTTTCATGCCGGTAGGTACATTGGCTACAGTGAAGACGTTAAGTCCAGATGAATTAGATGAAATGGCAGCACAAATTATTTTAAGCAACACATATCATCTGTGGCTCCGCCCCGGAGAAGATATAATAGCTGAAGCAGGAGGGCTTCATTCGTTTATGAATTGGGAAAAACCTATCCTGACAGACTCTGGCGGCTATCAGGTTTTCAGTTTAAGCAAACTTCGTGATATTAAAGAAGAAGGAGTTCATTTTAGAAATCATATCAGCGGGGAAAAACTATTCTTGTCTCCTGAGAAAGCAATGAATATTCAAAATGCTCTCGGTCCTGATATTATGATGGCCTTTGATGAATGTCCTCCATACCCTGCAGATAAAGAATATATGAAAGCCTCCGTTGAGCGCACAACAAGGTGGGCAGAACGGTGTCTAAAAGCCCACCAAAGGCCAGGTGACCAAGCTTTATTTGGTATTGTGCAAGGGGGAGAATATGAAGAATTAAGGAAACAATCCGCAAATGATTTGATTTCTTTAAACTTTCCGGGTTATGCTGTAGGCGGATTGTCTGTTGGTGAGCCTAAAGATGTTATGAATGAAGTGCTCGACTTCACTACTCCGCTCTTACCAGAGGATAAGCCAAGGTATCTAATGGGCGTAGGCTCTGCTGATTCTCTAATTGATGGAGCAATCCGTGGTATAGACATGTTTGACTGTGTATTGCCAACTCGAATTGCAAGAAATGGAACATGTATGACTAGCAGCGGACGTTTAGTTGTTCGTAATGCTAAATATTCACGGGATTTTCGGCCTATTGATGAGCAATGTGATTGTTATACTTGTAGAAATTATTCCCGAGCTTATATTAGACATCTTGTTAAATGCAATGAAACGTTTGGGTTTCGACTTACTTCTTACCATAATCTCTATTTCCTGTTAAAATTAATGGAACAGGTACGTGAAGCTATAAGAGAGGACAGGCTGCTTGATTTTAAAGAGGAATTTTTTGAGCAATATGGTTTTTACAGCCAAAATGCTAAAAATTTCTAAATGAAGAAAGCCCTGTTCTGTAAGACTGTAGCTTTACTGTGGGAAGGCTATGAAGGGAGGGATAATAATGGAAGCAATTATTATGTTGATTCTCATGTTTGCTATTTTCTATTTTTTGCTGATTCGACCGCAGCAAAAACGACAAAAGCAAGTTAGAGAAATGCATGCCAACTTACAAAAAGGAGACCGTATTGTTACTATTGGCGGTCTGCATGGAACGATTGATGCGTTAGATGAGAACAAAATTGTTATCCTTGTAGAGAACAATCAAAAGCTTACTTTTGATCGCAATTCTGTGCGTGATGTCGTCAATGAAGACTAATTTGGTCTTCATACATAAGAAGCTTTAAAAATCTCACAACCTAAATTAATTATTCGACACACATTCTAAAAACTGTTCCCCTCTCAAAGCGGGGGAACAGTTTTTGATTGTACCGGCCGTTTTTAAAGAGATACAGCGTTTACGCCTATCGCCCCTCCAATTGCAGAAGAAGCAAGGAAACTTGAGAAAAAAACCGCTTGTAAACCACTTAAGGAACTATCATATCCAAGATACTGAAACAAGACGATAATTAATAATACTCCAAACGCTGTTAATACCCCAGTAAACATGCCTCTTTCTTTTGAACGAACTCCTGATACAAATCCTCCTATACCAAAGCTGAAAAGAGCTAGTATGAACAATAACCATTGTATAGCTCCTTCAGATATAGCTGTGAATCGAAGCAGTATAGAAAATATTATACTGCAGCCGATAAGGAGTCCGATTATTACTGTCATTCCTGTTCCTATCGCATTAAAACGGCTCGAACGCTGCATATCAATCCCCCTTTTTAATCTTTTATTAAAGGTATATGGACAAGGGGATTAAAATAGAAGATTTTTGTTTTTGAAATGTCAGAAAAACAGGAAAATTTATGAGAAAATTAAAATGTAACCGCATACTTAAAGCCTTCTCTAATTCCCGCAATGAGAAAATATCAGTTCAGAATAGCGACCGCTGTACATAGGCTAGTACAAACCCCTAAAAAGGTGGTCGCTTACGTGGAAGAAGTGTTAACTGCTCTTTTCATTTTTTTGCTCAGCTATTATTTTCTCATAACAGAAAAAGGAGATCGTGCTTTAGTGGCATGTGCCGGCGGCCTATTAATGGTTATTTTCGGAGTGCTTGATTTAGGTCTTATTTTTTTTCGATATATAGATTGGCACACAATTGCTTTATTATTGTCTATGATGATCATTGTATCAATCAGCAGTCAAAGCGGTATGTTTCAATATGCGGCTGTGCGTACAGCACAGTTAGTGAAGGGTAAGCCGCTTCCACTTCTAGTATTACTTTCCTTACTAACTGCTGCAGGCTCTGCGTTTCTTAACAACGTAACAACTGTACTGCTGATTACTCCTGTGGTATTTACATTAACTAATATGCTGCGCTTAAAAGCTATACCTTTTCTTATGGCCATTATTATTTCATCAAATATTGGAGGTACGGCAACGTTAATTGGTGATCCTCCAAATTTGATGATTGGACAGGCAGCAAAAGATCTATCTTTTAACGATTTTTTAATACACTTAGGCCCCCCAGCTGTTATGATATTTATACTTACGATGATAGGACTGACCTTTTACTATAAAAAAGTTTTAAATCGAAAAAATAGTCAAGAAGCAAGGCAGGAATTGATGAATTTAAAAGCGGCTGAGTTTATTTCAAGCAAACCTTTATTAAGAAAATCAGTTTGGGTTTTGATAATTACAATATCTGCTTTTTTGCTTCAGCCTTTATTAAAAGTGGAATTAACTGCCATTGCAATGGGCGGTGCTCTCTTTTTAATGTTTCTAACACAAAAAGAAGCTGATCCTGAGGCTGTTTTTAAACAAATGGAATGGACGACAATATTCTTTTTTGTGGGTTTGTTTATGCTTGTTGGCGGGCTGGAAGAGACTGGATTGTTAGAGGAACTGGCTAGAGGAATAATATTTATGACAGAAGGGGATATGACAAAGACGTCTTTATCCTTATTATGGATATCAGGTATTGTTTCAGGTTTTGTAGATAATATTCCTTTTGTTGCGGCAATGATTCCAGTAATCCTTGAATTAGAAGGCTATGGAATGGGAGATCTTGAGCCGGTTTGGTGGGCCTTAGCACTTGGAGCATGTCTAGGAGGAAATGCCACAATTATTGGCGCAACAGCAAATGTCATAGTTGCTGGCTTAGCTTCTAAACAAGGGAAAGGATTTAGTTACCTGGACTTTTTTAAAATCGGTGCTCCGACTGCACTCATATCGCTAATCATTTCAACCGTCTACGTGTACATGAGATATCTATTATTTTATTAAGGAATACATGTATAAAAGGGCAATAGGTAACAATAACGGAGACGATGTGAGACAAGAAGGTGGAGAGTGTGGAGGTATTTACAATTGTGCTGCGGACCCTTCTCGTATATATGATCTTACTGATCATTTTACGAGTGATGGGAAAAAGAGAAATTGGAGAGCTTTCTGTTATCGATTTTGTAGTAGCTATTATGATTGCCGAACTGGCTGTCGTTTCAATAGAAAATGTGAAAATTCCTATATTTGAAGCTTTCACTCCCATTATTGTCCTCTCCATTATTCAAATAGTCCTAGCTTATTTGTCATTAAAAAGTCCAAAGCTGCGCCACCTAATTGATGGAAAACCGACGGTTTTAATTAAAGATGGAAAAATTGATGAAAAAGAAATGAAAAAACAGCGCTATAACTTTGATGATTTGTTAATGCAGATTAGAGAAAATAATGTAAAAGACGTCTCTGATGTGGAATTTGCTATATTAGAGCCTTCTGGGGAATTATCTGTGTTTGAAAAACAAAAAGAAGAGGACGAACAGGAACGTTCCTATCCTATCCCCTTAGTTATTGATGGAGAAATGCAAATGGAGCAGCTTGAAAGGGCAAAAAAAGATGAACTTTGGCTGCGAAGAGAATTGAGAAAGGCGGGCATTGATAGTTTAAAATCTGTTTCTTACTGTGTGTTGCAGGAAAATGGGATTTTATATATCGACTTGAAGGATGAATAAAGAGTACAAATTACATTTTAGGAACGAGCTTTTTAAGCTGGTTCCATTTTATTATTCCGGCTGCCATTAATAAAATAAAATAAATTCCAGATGAAATAATTCCCGCAGAAACGATTTGTACTACAGCTGTTTGTCCTTCTAAAAAATTTTTAACTATGAATTGGGTGCCTGACACAGACAACAGAGCTATTAAAAATACAATAAAACCATAAGCTCCTTCAAAAATAAAACCAACTGCTTTTGAGACTACATAAAGGTGAAGCAGAGTTACAAGCATCATATTAATTGCAACTGCTAAGGCAGCTCCTTTAATACCTAATTCTGGCTGCGACGTTAGAACAAAAAGGGCAGCCATTTTAATGATGGCCCCGACTAGAGTGTTAACCATCGCAGAACGAGCAAGATTTAACCCCTGTAAAACTGCCTGAAGAGGACCTTGTAAGTATAGGAAAATGCTAAATGGGGCCAGGATTTTAATATAATAGGCGGTGTGAGGAGCGTCATACATTACTGTCATCACCAATTCTGCAAATACGTATAAAAACATAGAAGAAAACATTCCTGCTAATAAAGCAGTGCGAAGGGTCTGCCGAAGCCGATTTTGAATAACTGTATAATTTTTATTGGCTGCCGCCTCGCTGACAGCAGGAACCAATGTAACAGAAAACGAATAGGTAATAAAAGTGGGCAGAAACAAGAGTGGGATGACAAACCCGCTTAATTCACCGTATTGGGCTGTTGCTGCAGCCGTGGCCACTCCAGCAAGTGCAAGACTTTGTGCTATTATTATAGGTTCGAAAAATAATGATATTGACCCAATCATTCGGCTTCCGGTTGCTGGCAAAGCAATTCCCATTAAATTTTGAAAAGTAGTCTTACTTTCTTTAAGAGCCTCTAAAAATTGGCTTCTAATTTTGAGCGGCTTACTGCTTTTAAAACATTTGGTCATATACATTAGTGATACAAGTTCACCGGCAACGACTGAAAGCATGGCACCGGCCGCCGCATATTCGAGCCCATATGGAAGTAAAGCTTTCGTACATATTGCAACGAGCGAAATACGTACAGTTTGTTCTATAACTTGTGAAATGGCTGTTGGTTTCATGTTTTGATGACCTTGAAAATATCCTCTAAGTACTGCGGAAATGGCAACAATTGGTATTATGGGAGCAATAGCAATCAAGGGAAAAAGGGCACGATCGTCTGTTAAGAAATACTTTGCAAAAAAAGGTGCTGCTGTCAGCAAAGCAATAGTAAAGAAAATGCTTAATGATCCTGTTACACAAAGGGATACTACAAGTACTTTTTTCATTTTTTTCGTATCATTTTCAATATCTGCTTCTGCAATCAATTTTGATATCGCTACAGGAAGTCCTAATTGTGTTAAGGTAATAATAAGTAAAAGAGATGGAAAAGCCATCATGTACAAGCCTACGCCTTCAGCGCCTAAAATTTTAGCAGTAACAATTCTATTTATAAAGCCGAGTATACGAGTAATCAAACCGGCTGCAATCAATATGATTGTTCCTTGAATAAAGGTTTGTTTCATTTTTCGTCCCCCGTCTTTTTCAGTTGCAGCACTTCATCAGACCATTTTTTATGCGGCTAGAATTAACGCACCAACATAGAAGCCCCCTTGCGTACTTTGTGAACAGGCCCTATTTTGCCGGTCTTAATAATAAACGTTTCATTAGGGTAAAATTCAATCCGCTTCTAGAAATATATATGCCAAATGCGCGGACAAGCATGACATTTTTTTAGAGAATGTTGGGAGGAAGTTAATATGGATGAACAACAGTTCGAAGTTTGGAAATCAGATGCTGAACCTGCGTTAAAGAGCAAAGTAGAGGAATTTCATATGCTCGGCTACCACCATGCAGATAAAGAAGAAGTGTGGAATTGTGTGATGGAAAAAATAAAAAAAATGGACGGTTATATGCGTTTTCATGTTTTAATCAATATAATATTAACATTAAGACTTAGTGAATATATGAACAGATTAACTATTTCTTCCTACAAAGAAAGCAGCTTGCATTATTCTGATCCCTCAAGTTTGGACGATTTAATGGGAGAAATTGAAAGCCACACTTCAAATAAACGTCATTTGACATAAAAAACCAGGCATCAGTATAATTAAAATGCTGCTTTCAAAGGTAATCATTTACATAATTTTTTAAGAATCATAGTTGGATTAAAAAAGATATTCACTATCAGCGCCCAGCCAATGACTAATTACCTTTCTTCAAAAAAGCAAGCTAACTTGTTAGAAAGAAAGGCAGGACTATTGGCTATTTAGGGCGCTTACGCTTTTCAAATAGGATGTTTAAAACATAGTATAACAAGGAAACTACTGTTTTGAGACGGCCTTTCCCTTTGTTACTTGTACGGCATTAGGGAAGCCGGCCGAAGGAGGATGAAGCACCAATGGTGAAAAAATGGAGAATTGTGGTTTTTTTTGTGATTGTAATCCTTTTGGGCGGGATTATTTCACAAACCGTTATGAATACCGCAAAAGGAATTAATTTGGGACTGGATTTACAAGGCGGTTTCGAAATCTTATATGAAGTGAACCCGGCAGAGGATGGATCGGAAATCACAGAAGAAACCTTGCAAGCAACAGTGAGTGCCTTAAACCAAAGAGTTAATGTGCTGGGTGTATCTGAACCAAATATTACGATAGAAGGTGAAGATCGGATCAGGGTCCAGCTTGCCGGGGTGGAAGATCAGCAAACAGCTCGGGAGCTTTTAGCTACCGAAGCTGATTTAAGCTTCCGGGATGTAGATGACAACGAGCATCTTTCCGGTGAAGACCTTGAAGAAAATGGAGCAAGTGTAGGTTTTGATCAATCAAATCAACCGGTTGTGACCGTAACGTTACGAGATGGAAATGCTTTTGGGAAAGTAACAGAAAACATACTGAATGAGTATAACCCTCCTAATAATCGTCTTGTCATTTGGCTTGATTATGAAGAAGGAGATTCTTTTACAGAAGAATCGCAAGAAGCGGAACCTAAATACTTATCAGCTCCAACTGTAAATCAGCCCCTTTATCATAAAAACATACAAATTGAAGGAGATTTTGAACTAGAAGAAGCAGAGTTTTTGGCAGAAGTGCTTAATTCAGGATCTCTGCCAGTAGAACTTGAAGAAATTTACTCCAATGCTGTTGGTGCTTCCCTTGGAGAAGATGCAATGGAAAAAACGATTTTTGCAGGTTTTATTGGTATTGGCCTTATTCTGGCATACATGCTGGTTTACTACCGTTTTATGGGTGTAATTGCAGCAGTAACGTTAAGCGCATATATTTATATTGTTTTAACAATCTTTTATTGGATGCAAGGCGTATTGACACTTCCAGGTGTTGCGGCTCTTATTTTAGGTGTTGGTATGGCAGTAGATGCTAATATCATTACGTATGAACGAATAAAGGAAGAAATAAGATCAGGCAGATCAATCATGTCAGCATTTAAATCTGGTTCAAGAAGGTCGCTTTCAACCATTTTAGACGCTAATATTACGACCATTCTTGCAGCTGGGGTCCTGTTTTACTATGGTACAAGTTCTGTACAAGGATTTGCTGTAATGCTTATTGTAAGTATATTAACAAGCTTTCTGACTGCAGTTTATGGATCCAGGCTTCTTCTCGGACTATGGGTTAAAAGCAGAATCTTTAATAAAAAACCCCAGGTTTTTGGAGTAAAGGAGAGTGAAATCAGTGAACTTTAAGACTAAAAAACAATTGCCTTTTGTTAAACACCGAAAAAAGTTCTTCATGTTTTCTCTAGCCTTTACGCTTTTAGGAATAATATTATTGTCCACTGTAGGATTAAACCTTGGTATTGATTTTGAGAGCGGCTCAAAAGTAGAAGTATTAGCAGGTGACACATTAACGGAAGACCAGGTTTATGAAGACTTTTCCGAAGCCGGGAGCGGTTATAAACCCGATGATGTCACTCTAGCTGGAGATAACAATGAAATGGCTTATGCAAGTTTTATTGGTACGTTAGACCAAAGTGAAATAGCTGAAATTCAAAATTATTTTATGGACAAGTATGATAATGAACCTAGTGTGAGTACGGTTTCGCCGCAGGTGGGGCAGGAATTAGCTAAAAATGCACTAATTTCAGTTTTGATTGCTTCTGTAGGGATAATCATTTATGTAAGTATTCGTTTCCAATTTTTATATGGGGTTGCGTCTATAGTCGCTCTGCTTCATGATGCTTTTTTTATCATAGTTATATTTTCAATTCTGCAATTTGAAGTTAACGTTCCTTTTATTGCAGCTGTGTTAACGATTGTGGGTTATTCGATAAACGATACGATAGTGACGTTTGATCGAATTAGGGAAAATATGCGTGAGCAAGAAGAAATAAAGACTTTTGATAATTTGGCTTCTGTCGTAGACATTAGTTTGAACCAAACGTTGGCAAGGTCAATCAACACAGTATTAACAGTTGTCTTTGCAGCAGCTTGTATATTTCTACTTGGAGGAGAAGCAATTCGTTCCTTTTCATTTGCTTTATTGGTAGGTTTAATAGCTGGTACGTATTCTTCATTATTTCTAGCTTCTCAGTTATGGCTGGTTTGGAAGTGGAAAAGTTTGGAACGAGAAAAGAATAAGCCGAAAAAAGAAGACCCAGAAGATTTAGAACCGGAGTTATAGTTGTTTAAAAGGTCATGGTACATACCATGACCTTTTAATTGGTATAATTTAAAGGTGACGTTAAATTGGTGGTGGGAAATTGGAAAACTATGATGAACAGCGTTATAAAATGGTACGGACTGGAGCACTGGTCGGTATTTTTGGTAACATTTTTCTGGCGTTAATAAAAGGTGTTGTAGGATGGGTAGCAGACAGCCGTGCACTTCTCGCTGATGCAGTTCACTCTGCCTCAGATGTAGTGGGATCTGTTGCAGTGTTAATTGGAGTGCGTGCTGCCAAACTCCCTCCAGATAAAGACCATCCATATGGCCATGGAAAAGCAGAGACGGTTACAGCTATTATTGTTGCAGTACTATTGTTTATCGTTGGTTTTGAAATAGGTTTAGATGCATTAAAAGATGCAGGGAATCCTGTTACTGTACCTAAGCCAGCTGCTTTATATGCTGTTGTTTTTTCCATTCTTTTAAAAGAAAGTATGTTTCGCTATAAACATTTTCTGGGTAAAAAATATAAAAGTGACGCACTCTTAACAGACGCCTGGCACCATCGTTCGGATGTATTTTCATCCCTGGCTGCACTGTTAGGGATAGGGGCTTCGCTTCTAGGGAATCAATTAAATATTTCCTGGTTGTTATATGGTGATCTCGCTGCAGGAGTTTTTGTAGCTATTTTAATTATGAAAATGGCCTGGAAGTTAGGTAAAGAATCTATTCATAATGCATTGGATCATGTATTACATGTTGAAGACACTGTGAAAATGAGAGAACAAGCTGAAGAAATTGAAGGTGTTATACAAATTGATGAATTTTTTGCAAGGGAACACGGACATTATGTGATAATTGATATAAAAATAGCAGTTGATCCAGCAATTACAGTTGAAGAGGGACACGCTATTGGTAAAAAGGTAAAAGAAAAACTTTTAGAAGATGAGCACGTTAAAGATGTATTTATTCACATCAATCCTTATGAAGGCTGACGAGTAAATGAAAGGAGCAGGAAAATGAGGGGACAATCTGTTTTAATATTAGGAATTATAACTGCTCTTGTAATTGCTATTTTTGCAGTAATTAATGTGGATGGTGTGGAAGTGAATTATTTGTTCGGCTCAGCTGAATGGCCATTAATTTTAGTTATACTAGGCTCTGTGTTAATGGGTGCTATTATAGTTGGATCTCTTGGGATGTTACGAGTATATCGATTACAGCAAGAGGTTAAACATTGGAAAAGAAGAGCTCAAAACCCTGCAGACAGGGATGGCCATTCAATGAAGTCAAGATCTGCAAGCACCATGAAAGAAGATGCCGCCTCTAAGAGAAAGGAAAGACGATCATAGGAAACATGTGTTGACTGATTGTATCCCCTGATCGGCTTTAGTATAATAAGTGGGTCAGGGGTGGTTTTATGTTAAGACCAAAAACACGTTGGGAATGGACGGAAGAAGAACTTAACGGGTATGAAGAATTACAGCAGGATTTACACCTATCTTCTTTAACATCAAAAATTTTATGGAGACGAGGGTATAAAAATAAAGAGGAAGCACAAAAATTTTTATATTCAGATATAACTCAAACACATGATCCATTTTTAATGGATGGGATGGAGCAAGCAGTTAATAGAATCAAACAAGCAGTACAAAACAAGGAAAAAATTCTTGTGTTCGGTGACTATGATGCTGATGGTGTATCCAGTACAACTATTATGATTATGCTGTTAAAAGAGTTGAAAGCTGACTTTGGCTGGTACATACCAAACAGATTTACAGAAGGGTATGGACCAAATATCCCAGCATTGAAAACAGCCAGGGAAGAAGGAGCTTCATTAGTCATTACTGTAGATACTGGAATAGCAGCTGTTTCAGAAATAAAAGCAGCAAATGATATAGGACTGGATGTAATCGTAACAGACCATCATGAGCCGCCTCCGGAATTGCCTGAAGCATACTCTATTGTTAACCCAAAAAAGCCGGGCTGTACTTATCCCTTTAAAGAACTGGCTGGAGCAGGAATCGCTTTAAAAGTAGCTCAAGCGTTGCTTGGATATTTTCCAAAACATATGCTTGACATCTTTACCTTAGGAACGGTAAGTGATCTGGTACCATTATTAGATGAAAACAGAGCAATGGTAAAAGTCGGATTAAAAGAACTTTCAAGTTCACAAAAACCGGGAGTAAAGGCATTAAAGTCTATTTGCGGAATTGATGGAGAAGATATTCAGGAAGAACATGTTGGATTTGCGATGGGACCAAGAATTAATGCTGCTGGAAGAATGGAAGCGGCTGATCCAGCTGTACATCTCCTTACTTCTGTTCATCAAGAAGAAGCTAACGAATGGGCCCGGATCATTGACAGTTTAAACAAAGAACGCCAAAACATTGTCAATGAAATGACTAATGAAGCAATAGAAGAAGTAGAAAACAATTTTCCACCTGAAAATAATAAAGTGATCGTTGTTGGAAAACAAGGCTGGAATCCAGGAGTAATTGGTATTACGGCTTCAAGATTAACAGAAAGGTTTTACCGCCCGGTTATTGTATTAGCTATTGATGAAGAAAAAGAAGAAGCAAAGGGATCTGCGCGCAGTATAGAGGGCTTTGATATATACAAGCAGTTATCTAAAAATCGAGAACTTCTTCCTCATTTTGGGGGCCACCCAATGGCAGCTGGTCTTACAATGAACATGCATGATATTGAAGAGTTGAGAAACAGGCTCTGTGAGCAGGCACAAAGAGACTTAGACGAAAGTGCATTAATTCCTTTAACTAAAATTGATATGCCTATTTCAATCGAAGATGTATCAATAAATTCTTTAGAAGAAATGAGAAAACTGGCTCCTTTTGGCGTAGGTAATCCTAAGCCTGTTTTTATGCTGAACGATGTAGAAGTGGCATCTAAACGAAAAATTGGAAGTGAGAAAAACCATTTGAAAATGGAATTAGCTTCTGATTCTGTCCGACTGGACTGCATAGGTTTTCGTTTAGGTCATCTCGCAGATGGAATAACGGAGAGAGCGTCAGCAGATGCTGTAGGGGAATTGTCCATTAATGAGTGGAATGGTTTTAGAAAACCCCAATTATTCTTGCAGGACGTAGCGGTAAACGAATGGCAGCTGTTTGATAAAAGGAAAAGTCCAAATGAATTAGAAGAACAAATTAATCAACTGCCTGATGAAGATACGGCTGTAATAGTTTTTCAAGAGAGTACATATTCAAGCCTGCTCCCAGTTTTAGAAAATAAGAAACCGATATTGCCTGACCGGTTAGACGAAGAGGAAATCTTAGCTCATAATCTAGTGATTGCTGACATGCCTTCTAGTATATCTGAGTTAGAAAACCAGCTGTCACGTATTTCTGGAATAGAAAGAGTTTATGCTTTCTTTGAAGAAAAAAATCAACTATATTTTCAATCCACTCCAACACGTGAGGACTTTAAATGGTATTACGCATTCTTAAAGAAGCGGGAAGCTTTTGATGTAAAAAAACATGGAGATGAATTAGCTCGTCGCAAAGGCTGGCTTCCTTCCTCGGTTTCTTTTATGACAGAAGTGTTTTTTGAACTGGATTTTGTTACAATGAACAACGGTATTGTTACTATTAACAAGAAACCATCAAAAAAAGATTTAACAAATTCTTTATATTACCAGAATCATATTCAAAAAAAACATGCTGAACAGGAATTGTTGTATTCTACTTATAATGAATTAAAGGAGAAACTGACACCGTATGTAACAGATGTTACTTTGAAAAATGATTTGAAGGAGAAGGTTGGCAATGGATTTTAAAGAGTATATCACTGTAGTAGAAAATTACCCTAAGGAAGGGATTCGTTTTAAAGATATAACAACATTAATGCAGAACGGAGAAGTTTATAAAAAAGCAATCAAGGAAATGACTGCTTTTGCTTCCAATCAAGATATTGATGTGGTCGTAGGGCCAGAAGCCAGAGGTTTTGTAGTAGGATGTCCGATTGCTTATGCACTTGGGAAAGGTTTTGTGCCGGTGCGTAAAAAGGGAAAGCTTCCTCGAGAAACTGTTGATGCAGATTACGGTCTTGAATATGGGAAAGATTCTCTCTCCATTCATAAAGACGCTATCCTGCCGGGGCAAAATGTATTAATCACAGATGATTTGCTCGCTACAGGCGGAACCGTTAATGCTACAGTGAAGTTAGTCGAACAATTAGGAGGAAATGTTGCCGGTCTTGCATTTATGATAGAACTGCTTTATTTAAATGGCCGGGAAAACCTTGATAATTATGACATATATTCCCTTGTGACATTTGATTAAATAAGACATTCCTATCAAAAGCGTATTTTGTTAAACTTTAGGGAAGTATCGATAAACAGTGTAAAATAACTACTGCTTTCAACGTCCTGGATATACTAATAACGCCGCTGCCGAAGAGTCTTTAGGTGGCAATGTAAGCTGAAACTGTAGTTAAGATATCTGCAATTATGTATATCATATTTGTTTTCCTGCTTAAGCTCGCCGTTCGGCGAGTTTTTCTAAATAGAAAGTGAATAAAGTCTATTAAAATGATGTTAATATGCTTGTGGTTTGCTTAACGCTGTTAGGAGCGTAAAAAATTTTATCGGTAAACGGTATAAGCAAAACATCGGGTTCATTGTACAGGGTGTACTAATACCTCGTTGCAGCAGCGCGGAATTTTTTTGGAGCCTTTACTAGAAGACCAGCAGAGTTTTGCTAAAATTCGACAGGTTTCATAATACTTTACAGAAACATCAAACTTAAAGATAATATAAAGAAATAATGATTTTAGAAAGGCATGCAGGGTGATTCCATGACCATCGATGAAGTGTTGGAAAAAGCTCAATATTATTTGTCGAATGAAGACGTTTCTTTTTTGGAACGTGCATATAAATATGCTGAAGAAGCTCATAAAGAACAGTATCGAAAATCAGGAGAACCATATATTTTACACCCTATTCAAGTTGCAGGTATTTTGATTGAACTTGAAATGGACCCGGATACGATAGCTGGAGCTTTTTTGCACGATGTGGTAGAAGATACGGACGTAACTGTTGAAGACCTGCAAGAGACTTTTAATGAAGAAGTTGCAATGCTTGTTGACGGTGTAACCAAGCTTAAAAAAATTAAATATAAATCAAAAGAAGAACAACAAGCCGAAAACCACCGAAAAATGGTGGTGGCGATGGCAAAGGATATAAGAGTAATATTGATCAAGCTGGCTGATCGTCTTCATAATATGCGGACATTAAAACACCTGCCGCCAGAAAAACAGCGCCGTATTTCCAATGAAACATTAGAAATATTTGCTCCGCTTGCCCATCGTTTAGGGATCTCTACTATAAAGTGGGAGCTTGAAGATACAGCTCTTAGATATTTAGATCCTCAGCAATACTATCGAATTGTTAACCTTATGAAGCAAAAAAGAGCAGAACGTGAACAATATATCGAAGAAGTAATCGCGAATATAAAAAACAGCATGGGCGACATTAATGTAGAACCAACCGAAATTTATGGCCGTCCAAAGCATATTTATAGTATTTACCGCAAAATGGTAAAGCAGAAAAAGCAATTTAATGAAATATATGATCTTCTGGCCGTCAGAATTATAGTGAAAAGCATTAAAGATTGTTATGCTGTGCTTGGCATTATACACACGTGCTGGAAGCCAATGCCGGGACGTTTTAAAGATTATATTGCAATGCCTAAAGCAAACATGTATCAATCCCTGCACACAACTGTGATCGGCCCGAAAGGTGAACCGCTTGAAGTACAAATTCGTTCAGAAGAAATGCACCGGGTAGCAGAATTTGGGGTAGCGGCGCATTGGGCATATAAAGAAGGGAAAAATGTATCTGGAAAAAAATCGTTAGAAGATAAACTTACGTGGTTTCGTGAAATTATTGAATGGCAGAACGATGCCACAGATGCCCAGGAGTTTATGGAATCACTTAAAATAGATCTCTTTTCCGATATGGTCTTTGTTTTTACTCCAAAAGGAGATGTTATAGAGCTGCCAAGGGGTTCGGTTCCTCTAGATTTTGCTTACAGAATCCATACAGAAATAGGAAATCGCACAATTGGGGCAAAGGTGAACGGTAAGATGGTCCCTCTTGATCATCAGTTAAATACAGGGGACATTGTTGAAATGCTGACCTCTAAGCATTCCTATGGTCCAAGTAAAGATTGGTTAAAACTAACCCAGAGTTCGCATGCCAAAAATAAAATCAAACAATTCTTTAAAAAGGAACGACGCGAAGAAAATATTCAAAAAGGCCGGGAAATGATAGAGAAAGAGTTAAAGGCCCAGGACTTTGAACCAAAAAATATTTTAACTGAAGAAAATATTCAAGAAGCAGCTGATAAATTCAGTTTCAGCGGAGAAGAAGATATGTTTGCGGCTGTAGGATACAACGGAGTCAGCCCAAAACAGATTGTCACTCGTCTTACAGAGAAGCTTCGTCAGCAGCAAGAGCGCGAAGAAGAAGAAAAATCTGTCGCAGAGGCTGTAAAAGATGTTTCAACACAGACTGTCTCCAAGAAGACAAACACAGGTGTTAGAGTAAAAGGCGTGGACAACCTTTTAATACGTCTTTCAAAATGCTGCAACCCTGTACCTGGTGATGAAATTATAGGGTTTATTACAAAAGGACGGGGCGTTTCGATTCATCGAGTCGACTGTCCTAATGTGAATAATGAAGAAGCAAAGCAGCGTCTGCTTCCTGTTGAATGGGAAGGTTCGAATGAGAAGCGAAAAAATTATAGCGTGGATATAGAAATTACAGGATACGACCGGCGTGGATTGCTGAATGAAGTGCTTCAATCTGTTACTGAATCCAGGACTAATATTAGCGCGGTCAGCGGACGTTCTGATAAAAATAAAATGGCAGTTATTGATATGACCATTTCCATTCATAATATTGATCATTTGCACCGAGTAGTAGAGAAAATCAAAAAATTACCAGATATTTATTCTGTCCGAAGAGTTATGCATTAATGAAAAAAGTTACTGTTTGAAAGGATTAGTTGAGATATGAAAGTAGTTGTTCAGCGTTCCCAGAACGGGGAGTGCATTGTAGAAGGTGAAATTACAGGGTCTATCGATCACGGGATAGTGGCTTTAGTTGGTTTCACCCATGATGATACTGAAAAAGATTTGGAATGGATGGCTGAAAAGCTTATTCATTTAAGGATTTTTGAAGATGAAACGGGAAAAATGAATAAAGGTCTCGTAGATACAGACGGGAAAATATTATCGATTTCTCAATTCACTTTATACGGCGATTGCAAAAAAGGAAGACGCCCTAATTTTATGGAAGCTGCTAAGCCTGAAAAGGCCGAAACTCTATACAATCAGTTTAATGAAATTCTTAGAGAAAAAGGTATTGAAGTAGAAACTGGAAAATTTGGGGCAATGATGAAGATCAGCTTCACCAATGATGGACCAGTTACACTTATTTTAGAAAGTCCTTTCTAAATAGCAGGTTGACAAAGATCACCTACATTCGTAAGATAGATATCAGTTAATATGAGAGATGCTGATGAAGGAGAAAGTAAGCAGGGGAAAAGCATAAACAGAGAGGAGCTGCAGCAGCTGAGAGCAGTTCTGTTTGCTTCCTGCTGAAAGACACTCTTTAGGCTCTTTTTCGAAAGCAAAAGTGAGTAGGGAAAGACGTAAAACCAGGCGTTAACTGTGACAAGTGGAAGCATAAAATAAATGTGCTTCAACCAGGGTGGCACCACGGGTACTAACTCGTCCCTCGTTTTTTGCGAGAGACGAGTTTTTTTGTTTTTATACGTTTAAGAAAGTAAAAACGACTTCAAGTATCAGGATAAGAAAAGCTGCTGCTTTCTCCTTAAGACTTGGAGGCGAACCAAGTTTATTTAATGACAATAAAAAAGCCTTGGAAAGGGAGCGATACATATGGATATCCGCATACCAAGAGGAACGCAGGATATATTACCGGGCACCTCTGAAAAATGGCAGTTTATCGAAGCTAAAATCCATGATATTTGCAGAAGGTTCAATTATGCAGAAATTCGTACACCTATATTTGAACAAACAGAATTATTTCAACGCGGCGTAGGTGATACTACAGATATTGTTCAAAAAGAAATGTACACATTCGCTGATAGAGGCGGCCGCAGCTTAACATTAAGACCAGAAGGCACAGCTTCAGTTGTTCGTTCGTATGTGGAGAATAAGCTCTACGGCAGTGCGGTTCAGCCTGAAAAGCTGTATTATATTGGACCTATGTTTCGCTATGAAAGGCCACAATCGGGCAGGATGCGCCAGTTTTTTCAATTCGGAGTAGAGGCAATTGGAAGTGATGATCCTGCAATTGATGCAGAAGTCATTGCGATGGCAATGGAATTTTATAAGGAATTAGGATTGAGAGGGCTAAAACTTGTACTTAATAGTCTTGGTGATATAGACAGCAGAAAAGCTCATCGTGAGGCACTAATTGCTCATTTCAAGCCGCATATCAATGAATTTTGCAGTGATTGTCAATCCAGGCTAGAGACTAATCCGCTGCGTATTCTTGATTGTAAAAAAGATAGAAATCATCCGCTCATGGAAAGTGCTCCTTCTATTTTGGATTATTTAAATGAAGAGTCTCGTCAATATTTTAACTCGGTGAAAAGTTTGCTGGATAAAATGGACATTCCTTATGAAGTAGATTCCGGCCTCGTACGCGGATTAGATTATTATAATAATACAGCCTTTGAAATTATGATTGAAGGCGAAGGTTTTGGAGCTATTACAACGCTAATGGGAGGCGGCCGCTACAACGGTCTTGTCGAAGATATTGGAGGTCCTGAGTCTCCAGGTATTGGATTTGCATTAAGTATTGAAAGGCTATTAATGGCACTTGAATCCCAAAATGTGGAGCTCCCTGTCACGAAAGGGTTGGATTGTTACCTTGTTGCATTAGGAGAAGAGCCTGCCCAGAAAGCCGCAGTGTTATTAACTGAGCTACGAAGAGCTGGTGTTTCTGCAGACAAAGACTATTTAAATAAAAAAATAAAAGGCCAATTTAAAGCAGCTGATCGATTGCAGGCTTCCTACACTGCCGTGTTAGGAGAGGATGAGCTCCAAAAAGGAATTATTAATGTGAAGTCAATGGAAAGAGGAGAACAAAAAGAAATTCCGTTAACAGAATTTACAAATTATATAAGAGAGAAAATGGAGGAAGAAAAGTAATGATAGGACGTACACATAATTGTGGAGAGATTTCAGAGCAGTTAATCGGACAACGAGTGGAACTAAAAGGATGGGCACAAACGAGAAGAGACCTTGGCCAAGTTATTTTTGTGGATTTAAGAGACCGTACTGGTATTGTACAAATCGTGGCTAATCCTGAAATATCTGACGAAGCATTGGAAAAAATGGATACAGTAAGAAGTGAATACGTACTTGATGTAAAAGGCACAGTGGTTAAGAGGGATGAAGAAACATATAACGAGAAAATTCCTACCGGCACCGTAGAAGTTCAAGTAGACGAATTAAATATTTTAAATAACTCAAAACCTCTTCCATTTCAAGTGGACGGTGAAACCGATGTATCAGAAGATGTTCGTTTAAGGTATCGTTATCTAGATTTGCGTCGCCCGGAAATGAAGGAAACATTTAAACTTCGTCATAAAACGACAAAATTGATTCGTGATTTTCTTGATGAGAATGAATTTTTAGATATAGAAACACCAATGTTAACGAAAAGCACTCCAGAAGGAGCAAGAGACTATTTGGTGCCAAGCCGTGTTCATCGTGGTGAGTTTTATGCCCTTCCACAGTCACCGCAATTATTTAAGCAGCTGCTAATGGTGTCTGGCTTTGAAAGGTACTTCCAGATTGTACGTTGTTTTCGTGATGAAGACTTAAGAGCGGATCGGCAGCCAGAGTTTACACAGGTCGACATTGAAACTTCTTTTATGGATAAAGAAGATTTTCTGTCGATGATAGAAGAGATGATGAAAAAGATTTTAAAAGAGGTACACGGTCTGGATATTTCTACTCCGTTTCCACGTCTAACGTATGAAGAGGCAATGAATCGTTATGGATCAGATAAACCTGACACACGTTTTGGCATGGAGCTGGTGGAGCTCTCGGATATTGTAAAAAACAGTGATTTTAAAGTGTTTGCGAATGCAGTGAAAAATGGTGGAATTGTAAAAGGACTCAATGTAAAAGGCGTAGCAAATGAGATGTCAAGAAAAGAAATTGATGATTTGGCGGATTTTGTTGCTGTATATGGTGCAAAAGGGCTTGCATGGTTAAAAGTTGAAGAAGACAGCTTGAAAGGACCAATTGCAAAATTCTTCAGTGAAGAAGAAACAGCAGAAATTAGAAAAGCACTCGATGCGGAAACAGGTGACTTGTTATTTTTTGGGGCAGATAAAAAACAAATAGTTTATGATGCAATGGGAGCACTTCGTTTGAAATTTGGTAAAGAACTTAACTTGATCGACCACAGTAAATTCAATTTTCTATGGGTTACAGAATTTCCGCTTATGGAGTATGACAAAGATGCAGACCGCTATGTAGCGATGCACCATCCGTTTACAAGTCCGATTCGTGAAGATATTCCCAAGTTAAATGACAATCCAGAAGAAGTTCGTGCAGAAGCATATGACCTTGTGTTAAATGGTTACGAGCTTGGAGGAGGCTCACAACGTATTTACCAAAGAGATCTGCAGGAAAAAATGTTTGAAGCTCTTGGATTCAGTGAAGAAGAAGCTCGTGAGCAATTTGGATTTTTATTGGATGCCTTTGAGTATGGCACACCGCCACATGGAGGAATTGCTCTTGGACTTGATAGGTTGATCATGCTTCTGGCCGGCAGAAACAATCTCCGCGATACCATTGCATTCCCAAAAACTGCCAGCGCAAGCTGCCCATTAACCGGGGCTCCTGGTGAGGTCAGCAGCAGTCAGCTTGATGAGCTGAATTTGGAAGTAATACAATTTGAAGAAGAATAAAGATGAGCTATAAATGCTCAGTTTCCCTGAACTGCTGCACAAAATCGGAGGGGTCGGACCGGGTATGAAAGGTTCTGACTCCTCCAGTAGTATGAAGATATAAGAAACCAATTTGTCCGGGAGACCACTTATAAGAAATGTCAAACACTTCTTTTAAAAGATAGCGGTGAAGGGGTGTTTCGATTGAATGGGGATAAAGATATATAAAATCTTTATATTCGACCTGAATTTTTTCAAGCCATTCGATTTTCTGCTCAATTTGAATAATTTCATGGCTCGCAAGTGGTTTATTTACGTTGGATTGTTCTTTTGTCATACTACCTGCCTTTCTTTACACTTTTAAGATGTTATTGTTAAAATTCCGGTTTTCAAGACAGAAGAAGTACTACAATGCCGTTATTGCCAAGGAAACTGCTGTCTTTCAAGGTGATAAGCGGGGTTTTTCAAATATATTGCCTCCAATAATTATAACAGTATGCTTACAGAACAGGCAGAGGTTTTCTAATTATTGCATGAAAAGTGAATGATTAACGAAATAATTATACCCGGTTTATACCTAAAATAAACAATAATTAAAGGAAGTCATTAAAAACAGGAATATTATCACTTTTTTGTTATACAGAATGATTGTAGGCTTGGAAATCTCTTGACCTGAATAAAAGGTCCGTGCTATTATATACTCAAATCAATTTGAAGAGTCCTGAGGTGTACGTGGGACACTCATCGTTTTGAGCCAACATTTTTACATTGGGAGCCTGCAGTTTCAATCTGGATAACAAGCCTCTGTAAAGTGGACGTTTGAAGGATTGAACAGGGCACCCACCTGCCAAGAGCAGGCTTCAAAACTAAGTTAGTTTGACGGCACATCGGGACTCTTCCATCTTTGAAAATCAACCCCCTGGGGAAATACTCCCCGGGGGTTTTTACGTGAAACAGTGAAAAAAGGAGAGACTGCAATGCTTCATCAGTTTTCTAGAAATGAGCTAGCAATTGGACAAGAGGGCTTAAATCGGTTAAAAGGTAAATCAGTGGCTGTCCTGGGAGTTGGGGGAGTAGGTTCTTTCTCAGCTGAAGCTCTCGTTCGTTCGGGAGTTGGGCGTGTTATTCTTGTCGACAAAGATGACATCGATATAACCAATGTTAACAGGCAGTTGCACGCACTTACCTCCACTGTCGGAAAACCTAAAGTTGAAGTGATGAAAAAGAGACTCCTCGACATTAACCCTGAGAGTGAAATAGAAGAAGTAAAAATGTTTTATACTGAAGACACTTATCAAGATTTTTTTGCATTCCAACCCGATTATATAATTGATGCCTCAGACACTATTTCTTACAAAATACATTTAATTGAGGAATGCCAAAAACGCAGAATTCCAATCATATCAAGTATGGGAGCAGCTAATAAAATGGACCCTTCCCGATTAAAAATAGTAGATTTATTTGAGACAGAAAATGATCCAATGGCCCGAGTGATGAGAAGAGAATTAAGAAAAAGCGGAATTTACCAAGGAGTAGATGTGGTATTTTCCGATGAAACACCCATTAAAATTAAAGAAGAAGTACGAAGTAAAGTAGTTCCCGAAACAGCAGAAAAAGGAAGCATTCGAAAAGCAAAGATGCCTCCTTCTTCTAATGCGTTTGTACCCTCTGTTGCCGGGTTAATCGCAGCTGGTCATGTTATAAATAAATTATTGGATGGAATAGAGATTCAGCGAATGCACCAATAATTTTTTCCTTCATGTTTTATAGAAAAAACTGTCTCTGCTTAATAACGGAGACAGTTCATTGATATTATCAGGAAGAATGTTATCTGAAGAACACACAAAAAAAGACTTGCGCCACCAGGAGTTTGACGACAAGTCAGTGTTTCTCTTATCATATCGTATGTTAAATGGAAAGCTTTTCTAAATTACCGTTACGGTCCATTCTAAAAATATTAGAAGATGGTATGGTTTCTTCTGTCATAGCCATTTCTCTTGCTCGATTCATCATATGAACGATAGTTTCATAATCGCGTTTCATTGCAGCATATTCCTTTTTCATATTACTTATCTCTTGTTGTAAGGATTCTTTGGAATGTTCTAAAGAAGTGATTTCTTTTTCAATTTCTTCTACAGACTGGTTGTGAAAACCTTGTTCTAATTGATCAGCTGTCCCTTCTAAGTAATTAATAATTTGATCCATGGTAGTAAGAAAACTACTATGACGAGCTGGGTTAATATGATTGGCTGCCTGTTTTGCAGACGCACGCATTCTCATTTTTCGTTCTCGTTTTGCTTCTTTTACTTTGTGTTCATATTTTTGCCGGACAATGGCATTCCAACGAAATCCGCACGCAGCAGAAGTTCTGTCTAACATGTCCCCTGTTTCATCAAAAGCTTTTAACTGAGTGCTTCCTTCTCTAATATGTTTTAACACAGTATTTGCTAGTAGTCGGTCATCTTTATCAGACCACGCATCCTGTCTAACGTTCATTCTTATTTCCTCCTTAATATATAGCTAAAATATATAGCTGAGCTTAGTAAATCTCATAATTTAATACATAGTTCATTTTTGTAAGTCAAAGTAGATTTGCCGTTAACAGTTTGGGCGCTAAAATTAAAATTTATACGTCTGAATAACAAATAAAATCCTGGGCAAACGTTGATGGTTGTTATGCACACTTCCCACTCAAACTGCACAGGGAGAATCATCAGTTAAAATGACATTATTAAAGATATAGTGTTTTTATTTAAAGCTCAAAAAAAGGAGGCAGAGTTAAAATGAATACATCACTGTCGCCCTCTGTACTAAAACTGAATGCAAATAAAAGAAAGTTAAAACATTGATGTTTAAACCTAGTAAAAATGAAGTGAAAGCGATGGAATTTTCTTTGAAAGGAAATAAAGATAAAGGGAGTGGTGATGCCGGACTAAAACAAAGTCCGGCCTATTATTTATGTTTTAGGTTATGGTAAATTTCTGATAAAGAGCGTTCAAATTTGCTAGTATCTTTTGGAGTATAATATTCGTCATGTAGAAGAGCATCTGGAAGGTATTGTTGGGGAAGCCAGCCCCTGGGATCATTATGGGGATATTGATATGCTGTCCCTCTTCCTAAATTTTTGGCACCTTTATAATGAGAATCTTTTAAATGCAAAGGTATTTCTGGTGTACCTTTTTCAAGAAGTCTTTCTCTTGCTTTGTCTAAAGCTTTATAAGCACTATTAGACTTAGGGGAAAGACATAGTTCTACAACTACAGCGGCCAACGGGATTCTGGCTTCCGGCAATCCTAGTCGTTCTGCAGCCTCGACTGCTGCTAAAGCCCGAGGACCTGCTTGCGGGCTGGCAACACCTATGTCTTCGTAGGCAGTAACAATTAACCGCCGGCCAATACTAATTAGGTCACCCGCTTCAATTAACCTAGAAAGATAATGAAGTGCACCATTTACATCGCTACCTCGAATTGATTTTTGAAATGCTGATAATACATCATAATGGGCATCTCCATCTTTATCATGTTGAAAGCTTTTCTTTTGGATACACTCTTCTGCTGTTGGTAAATCAATGAAGATAATACCTTCTTCATTTTTAGGAGTGGAAAGCACAGCTAATTCCAGGGCATTTAAAGCAGTGCGCATGTCGCCGCCGCTGGCAGCAGCAAGGTGTGCTGCTGCTTTTTCAGTTAATTCAGCAGGATAGGCCCCCAATCCATTTTCCTTATTTTTCAATGCTCGATATAGAGCTTCAGTAATTTCATCTGATGTTAAATGATGCAGTTCAAATATTTGACAGCGGCTGCGAATAGCTGGGTTAATGGAGTGGTACGGATTTGCTGTAGTAGCTCCTATTAAAATAATTAGACCCCTTTCAAGATGCGGCAGCAAAAAGTCTTGTTTTGTTTTATCTAACCGGTGAACTTCATCCATAATGACGATTAGCTGATTAGATATCTTTGCTTCTTCTACAGCGATTTCCATGTCTTTTTTATTATGAACCACAGCATTCATGAGTTTATAAGGGGTATCTGTACTTCCTGCAATGGCAGAGGCGATAGAAGTTTTTCCAGTGCCTGGAGGTCCATATAAAATCATGGAAGAGAGTTTTTTTGTTTCAACCATTCTTCTGAGCAGTTTTCCTTTATTAAGCAAATGATGTTGTCCGATAACATCATCAATCGTATGTGGCCGTAATCTATATGCCAGAGGCTGCTGCTGATTCATTATGGAAATCTCCTTTTTATATTTTTATGGAACATCAGTTCTAGTATATCAGACAAACTGTCTGAGACATAGGCACAAAGAAATTGAGACATAACCAGTAAGCTCCTGTCATGCAAAAATGTTTGTTTTCATGCTATAATGGCACATGATTGGAAAGTAAACGTATTATTTTACAAAGTGTTATCTTTAGATAAAATAGAGAGCAGGGAAATAATGGAGAGAACTTTCGCTAGTGGAGAACACCTTTTTTCAAGGTGGCTTATTTTTATAGCAGGACTAATGATTATGTCATTTGGCATCGCTATGATGATTAGAGCAGAATTAGGAAGCGCTCCATGGGATGTCCTTCATATTGGGCTTCAAAGTCAACTGGGATTGACGGTTGGCACATGGAGCATTATAATTGGAATTTTTATAATAGGGACGACCTCCCTTTTGCTAAAAGAATTGCCGCAGGCTGGCGGCATAGTTAACATGGTTCTTGTAGGAGTGTTTATAGATATATTTTTATTTTTATTATCCACCCCTGACTTATTTTTTATGAAGCTTTTAATGCTTTTAACAGGGATAATAATAATAGGGTATGGGATAGGAATTTATATCGCCCCGGAATGCGGTGCGGGTCCAAGAGACAGTCTTATGATTGCTCTTCAGGAGAAAACAGGCTGGAAAGTATCCCGGGTTCGGGGAATAATGGAAATAACAGTTTTAACAGCAGGATGGCTGTTAGGAGGCCCAGTTTTTCTTGGGACCATACTATTTTGTTTTGGCATAGGCCAAGTCGTTGGTTTTGCCTTGCCGCAATGCAGAAAGCTTGTTCATCGATTTATTGAAAGAGGTGTAAATAGTGAAAATATCAACCAAGGGACGGTACGGACTAACTATAATGATGGCATTAGCAAAAAAATACGGTGAGGGTCCTGTATCATTAAAATCTATTGCAAAAGAACACTCTTTATCTGAACATTACCTTGAGCAGTTGATTGCTCCTCTAAGGAACGCTATTTTAGTAAAAAGTGTTCGAGGAGCTTATGGCGGTTATATGCTGTCAAAAGCACCATCTGAAATAACGGCCGGGGATATCATACGAGTACTTGAGGGGCCGATTAGTCCTGTGGAAGTCTTAGATGATGAAGAACCGGCCAAGCGGGATTTATGGATAAAAATAAGAGATGCAGTAAAAGATGTTCTTGACAGCACGACGTTAGAAGATCTTGCTTCTTATGAAGGAGAAGATGATCACGAATATTATATGTTTTATATTTGATGGGAAAGCACTGTAGGACGGTGAAAATACGTGAAAAATATATATGCAGATCATGCTGCAACGACTCCGGTTCATCCAGAGGCAGCAAAAGTAATGATGGATGTCATGCAGGATAATTTTGGAAACCCTTCTAGTATACACACTTTTGGACGAAAAGCGCGTCAGCAGTTAGACAGAGCCCGAGAACAGCTGGCTCATACAATTGATGCCTCACCTGATGAAATAGTGTTCACAAGCGGGGGTACAGAGGCAGATAACCTGGCTATTATTGGTTATGCTGAAGCAAATAAAGAACGCGGTAATCATATTATTACGACAAAAATTGAACATCATGCGGTCCTTCATACTTGTGAGAAGCTGGAAAGACTGGGTTTTAAAATTACTTATCTCCCTGTAAACAAAGAAGGCTTTGTTCAATTTGAAGAGCTGAAAGAGGCCATAACAGATGACACAATCTTAATTACTATTATGCACGGGAATAATGAAGTAGGGACAGTGCAGCCAATTTCACAAATAGCTGACCTGGCCACTGAAAATAATATTGCATTTCATACAGATGCGGTTCAAACCTATGGATTAGTTCCTTTGAATGTAGAAAAGATACCTGTAACAATGGTATCTGTGTCTTCTCATAAAATTAACGGTCCAAAAGGAGCCGGATTTTTGTATGTAAAAAAAGGAACGAAGCTGACTCCTTTTTTAACAGGAGGAGAACAAGAGAAAAAGCGAAGGGCAGGAACGGAAAACCTTGCTGCTGCAGCAGGATTTGCAAAAGCTGCAGAAATAGCATTCGAAGAAAGAGAGAGCCGGTTTAATTTTTATAAATCATTAAGCGGCCATTTCTTAGAAGCTTTACAATCTGAAGAGGTTCCTTTTGAAGTAAACGGGCCAGCTGCAGGTAAACTGCCCCATATTACAAATATTTTTTTGCCGAATATTCAAGTAGAGTCCTTCCTGGTTCATTTGGACCTCAGTGGAATAGCAGCGTCAAGCGGCTCGGCATGTACTGCCGGGTCCGTTGAACCTTCTCATGTACTAAGTGCAATGTTTGCCGATCCGAAACGGGCTGCTTCTTCTGTAAGGTTCAGCTTTGGAAAAGATAATACTGTGGATCAAATGAAATATATGGCAGCCGAAATAAGAAAAATAATGGCTCGTATAACAACTGTTTAAGAAAGGAGGAAAAAGTATGTCTGTAGAAAAAAAACCTGAAGATACCAGAGTTATTGTAGGGATGTCAGGCGGAGTGGATTCTTCGGTGACCGCAGCACTATTAAAAGATCAAGGCTATGAAGTGATTGGTATTTTTATGAAAAATTGGGACGATACGGACGAAAATGGTGTTTGTACGGCCACCGAAGATTACGATGACGTTATCAAAGTTTGTAATCAGCTTGAAATTCCTTATTATGCGGTTAATTTTGAACAAAAATATTGGGATCATGTTTTCACTTACTTTCTAGATGAATATAAAGCAGGAAGAACACCTAATCCCGATGTAATGTGCAACAAAGAAATTAAGTTTAAAGCTTTTCTTGATCATGCCATGTCTCTAGGGGCGGATTATCTTGCTACTGGTCATTATGCGAGAGTACAAAGAGAAGTAGACGGAACTGTATCTATGCTTCGCGGCGTAGATAACAACAAAGATCAAACGTATTTTTTGAACCAATTAAATCAAGAGCAGCTTCAAAAAGTGATGTTCCCGCTTGGCCAGTTGACGAAAAAAGAAGTAAGAGCTATTGCTGAAGAAAAAGGTCTTGCTACAGCCGGAAAAAAAGACAGCACTGGTATCTGTTTTATCGGTGAACGAAACTTTAAAAACTTTTTGAAGTCATACTTGCCAGCACAGCCGGGTCAAATGGTTACACCTCAGGGAGAAGTGAAAGGAACACACGACGGCCTGATGTACTATACACTGGGCCAAAGACAGGGATTAGGAATTGGCGGGTCAGGAGAACCTTGGTTTGTTGTAGATAAAAATTTAGAAGACAACACTTTAATAGTGGGACAAGGTTTTCATCACCCCGGTCTTTATTCAGAAGGACTTTTCGCATCTCATATGAACTGGATAAACGGGGAGGAAAGAATTAAGCCTTTTTCCTGCACAGCAAAATTTCGTTATCGCCAATCGGACCAGGAAGTCGTTGTATATCCTGGCGAAAACGGCATAAGAAAAATAATGTTTAAAACTTCGCAGCGTGCGATCACACCTGGTCAATCTGTTGTATTATATGATGGAGATATCTGTCTTGGAGGCGGAACAATAGAAGAAGCAATAAAAATCCGGGAAAGCGTAGATTCGTAATACGTTTTCCCTTTTGCTTTTCAAATGAGTTCAACGTTAGGATGTAAGCAGGAGAGTGATGATAATGGGTACAAATGAAAAAGCAATGGACGCTATACAAAATGGTGATTTAGAAAAGGCTGCGGAACTGTTAAATGCAGCCGTTGAAGAGCAGCCGGATGATCCAGTCGCTTATATTAATTTTGGAAACCTGTTGGCTGAAATGGGTGAAAGCGAAAAAGCCCTTAATTTTTTCCAAAAAGCGTTAAATTTAGATAATAACGCGGCTGCAGCCTACTATGGAGCAGGGAATGTATTATATAATGCAGAAAAATATGCTGAAGCTGTTACGATGTATCAGCAAGCACATAGAGCAGGCTTGGACGATGAAAGTCTGCACTACATGATGGGGATGTCATATATGCAATCAGGAAGACTTCCTCATGCGCAGGCCTCCTTACAAAGAGCTTTAGAATGTAACCCGGAGGATACGGATGCAAGGTTTTATTATGGACTTTGTTTAGCCCGCTCTCAACAGATTGATGAAGCAGTTCCTCATTTTGAAAGAGTAGTAAAAGAAGATGAACAGCATGCGGATGCTTACTACAATTTAGGGGTTGCCAGCATGCATAAAGACAAGTTAAAAGAAGCAATTTCTTATTTTGATAAAGCGATCGAGCAGCAGCCTGACCACATGTTAGCCCTCAATGGGAAAGAACAAGCAAAAAAATTTCTTGAAAAATAATCCGGAGGTTTCTGTATGGCAAGTGTTCCTTACGAGAGCGATTCCTTACCTGAATCGTTTATAAGCGGCACAGTGGTCCACATTATTTTTAGAAATGAAGAAAACGGTTATACCGTTTTAATCGTAAAAGTAAAAAAGTCCAATCCAAAAATAGATGAGAAAAAAGTTACTGTTGTAGGTTATTTTCCTTCAATAGATACAGACGAACGATATTTCTTTGAAGGTGCTTTTAAAGAACATCCGCGTTTTGGTAAGCAATACCAGGTACAAACGTATAAAAAAGAAATACCTACAGAAAAAGACGCGATTATTGCTTATCTTTCAAGTGACCGTTTTCCCGGTATTGGAGAAAAAACAGCCGCCGTATTAGTGGAAAATTTTGGACAAAACGTCATTGAAAAAGTTTTAGATAATCCAGATAATCTTAAGAAAATAAATGGTTTAAATCAAAAGAAACGAAAAAACATTTATCAAGCAATGCTCGAAAACCAGGGAATGGAGCAGGCAATGACCACACTGACACGCTATGGTTTTGGAATGGAGCTTGCTGTCAAAATATATAATGCTTATCGAGAACGCACCTTTGATATTATCCAGGATACACCTTATCAGTTAGTCTGGGATATCGAAGGAGTAGGATTTTATAAGGCAGATAAACTAGGCAAAAGTCTTGGCATCAAGCGGGATGATCCCGAACGAGTGAAGGCAGGAATGCTGTATATTTTGTACGAAAAAACCATGCAGGATGGCCATGTTTATATTCCCTGGTCTCTTCTTATGCAGGAAGCAAAGTCTTTATTAAACGACCCTAACAATAAAATGAGTGATGAATTACTAGAGTCAGCATTGCTTCAGCTTGCCGAAGAAGACAAATTAATTCAGGAAGAAAACAGGGTCTATATGGCTTCTCTATATTTTGCAGAAAAAGGGTTTGTTACAAAGATTAAAAAAATGCTCGAGAGAGAAGAAGCAGGGACTTTTTCTGAAGCTGAGTTTTTAAAGGCACTTGGTGAAACAGAAGAACAATATGGAATTGAGTACGCGGATCAGCAAAAAGAAGCCATACAGAAGGCAATTCATTCATCGTTAATGATATTAACAGGCGGTCCAGGAACAGGGAAAACTACGGTGATTAGAGCAATAGTTGAGATTTTTTCCAAACTGCATGGCTTTTCCCTCGACCGCTCTTCTTATAAAAAAGAAGAGCCATTTCCGGTTTTGCTGGCAGCTCCAACTGGCCGGGCTGCAAAGCGTATGAAGGAGTCAACAGGTCTTCAAGCAAGCACTATTCATAAATTGCTGGGGTATAATGGAGTAAATGGAGACGAAGCATTTGCAAAAGATGAAGAAGAGCCTTTAGAAGGTAAACTACTTATTGTTGATGAAGTTTCCATGGTAGATATGTGGCTTGCAAATCAGTTATTTCGCTCTATACCAGAAGATATGCAAGTTATATTAGTTGGAGACGAAGATCAGCTCCCTTCTGTAGGTCCAGGACAGGTTTTAGGGAATCTTCTTGAAACCAATATTGTTCCTATCGTTTCATTGTCCGTTGTTTACAGACAAGCAGAAGGTTCATCTATCATTAACCTTGCTCATTCGATAAAAAAAGGCGAGCTTCCTAATGATTTAATGACCCCCTTTGAAGACCGCCGCTTTTTCATATGTAATAAAATGCAAACAGCAGATGTTGTTAAAAAAGTTTGTGAAGGGGCAATTAAAAAGGGTTATTCCCCATTAGAAATTCAGGTGCTTGCACCTATGTACAAAGGACCTGCTGGAGTGGATGTATTAAACAAAACACTTCAAAATCTTTATAATCCTCCTAAAAAAAAGAAAAGGAAAGTAACGTTCGGGGAAATGACGTACTCCAAGGGTGATGTGATTCTTCAATTAATTAATAACCCTGAGGAAGAAGTATTTAATGGGGACCGCGGCGTAGTAGAAGCTATTATTGAAGCTAACGAAACCACTGATAAACAAATGAAGATTGTTTTATCCTTTGAAGGTAAAGAAGTTACGTATACAAGGCAGGACCTTAATCAGATAACACTTGCATATTGTACTTCAATCCATAAATCGCAAGGAAGCGAATTCCCAATAGTTGTAGTTCCTATGCTTATGTCTTATAAAAGAATGCTGCAGCGTAATTTGCTGTATACTGCCATTACAAGAGCACGGGATTATTTAATATTGTGCGGGGAGAGAAGTGCTGTTGAATTCGCTGTCAAAAATAAACATAAGGATGAAAGATATACTACATTAAAAGAAAAGCTTTTAGAAAAGGAAAATGTTTCATCTCATGAATAAAGAAATGGAAACACAAATTAGTATTATCCAAACGAAAAGCTAGTCTTTATATTTAGATAAGAAAGTTAAAAATTTTTGCACGTTGCTGTCTAACTTCAGCGCCCAGCCTCTCGGAGGCCCAAGACGGTTTAAGGAACTTTTGCTAGAATCGCGAACATCGTGTTCGCAACGCAAAAGTCAGCACATCCTGTGCAAGCCAGTTCGACGTTGTCACAGGACGTGACGTTCTTAGTCGAACATCCTTTAGGACCCTTCTGCTAAATGCGCACACGTCGACGCACAGGACGTGGTGTTTTTGGTGATGAAAGTGCAACGCAGAAGTCACCACATCCTGTGGAAGTAAGAGCGCCTTTTATTGCCTGGAGAACATTTACCCGTCGAGGCTGACATGGGCGCTTGCGTTTTTTCTTGTAAGTATATTCTTCAAAAAGCTGGGACATAATGGATAACAACTTTTCGTGTTTACGAAACAAATTACGAAAAAGGGAAGGTTATCTATATGGAATGTCCCTATTGCAAAACGAAAAATACAGGTAAAATAGGTGCAGAACATTATTATTGCTGGGAATGTTTTGTTGAATGGACGATGGAAAACGGAGAGTATACTCTTTATCAAGTGGAAGAAGACGGTACGCTTTGTTGTTTGGATGATTTATTCGGAAAGAATTGGTATTCCGAGCGCGAAGGGTGATGATATCTATGAGGAGGAGCCGCAATATTTGGACATCGCTTGCTGTAGCAGGAATTACATCAGCAGCAGCAGGGATGATAAGGCGCTGTAATCGCCGTAATTTCTCTGTCTACCAGTTATGGAGTCAGTCTCAGCGCTGGGTAAAGACATTGAGAAAAAGGTGGAATAAAGGAATATATCAATGATAGGGTAAGCTGCATTTATGGGCCCCTCATAAGTGCAGTCTTTTTATATACTGTTACTCCATTAAACGGTGGTACACCGAGTTTTCCTAATAAATAATACAGATACTAATCTGGTAAACATGAATAGAAATTTAAAAATCTCGGGAAACCAGCAAGGTTAACTGGAAATTCATCTTTTACTAACATAAATATTTGCCTTATACCTCATCCTATGAAGAAGGAGGGGGTATTTTTATGGTAAAAGGAAAGGAATGGATATGGCTTCAGCGTCTTTTGCTAATAGCTGTTTTTCTTTTCATTATATATTTATTAAGTTTGCTGAAACCAATTTGGTCTTCCTTTTTAAATGTTGCTGGAAAAGTAATGCTTCCTTTTGTTATCGCTGCTATTATTGCTTATTTACTTCACCCTGTGATTGATTTTCTACAAAAGCGTCATATACCTAGAGCACTTTCTATTTTATTTGTCTATGTGGTGTTTTTTGGAGGAGGTGCATGGTTTGTTTGGTATTTTAGTCCAGTATTGTACAACCAGATTGAAAAGTTTACACGATATCTTCCGGAATATTTCGAACAATTATATACACTCTTTTCCAATCTGCATCATCGAATTGATACTCTTCCTCCTGCCATTCATAATACGATTGAGTTAGCGTTTGATCAAACAGAAACAAAACTGGGAGATAGTATGAAAGGCTTAATAAATAAATGGAGAAATATTGTAGAATTTATTGTTCTTCTTCTGCTGCTTCCATTTCTGGTGTTTTACCTGTTAAAGGATTTGAAGGCAATTGAAAGAACAATAAAGCGTTTTGTTCCCAGCAAATGGAGAGACGAAGGAGAATTGCTTGCAGGAGCAGTTGATGAAGCACTTGGAGATTATATAAGAGGCCAGTTCATGGTTGCTGGAGCAGTCGGGCTTCTATCTGCTTTAGGTTTATGGATTATAAATATTCCGAATGCCATTTTGCTTGGTTTGTTTATAGCTATTACAGACATTATCCCTTATTTTGGCCCAATATTGGGAGCTGCTCCTGCATTAATGGCAGCTGCTTCTATCTCTACAAGCAAATTGATTATAACGATTATTCTCTTATTTGTTATTCAGCAAATAGAAGGAAATTTTTTATCTCCTTACGTTGTTGGCAGAAATGTTCATTTACATCCATTAGTAATTGTTTTTGCTCTATTGTTAGGATTTGAATTAGCTGGCTTTATCGGACTTTTTATAGCAGTACCATTATTTGTTGTGATAAATAATATTTTCCATACATTTAAGCAGCGGAAAGTTACTTTAAAAAGAACCCCTTAAATGCAAAAGCGACATTTTGGGGCCTTTCAGCCAAGCGCCTCATAAAATAACCATACCAATCATTTCCAAATGGGACATAAGTTCTAAAATGATATCCTTCATTTACTAATTGCTTTTGCATATCTACTCGAAAACCATAAAGCATTTGGAATTCAAACAAGTCTCTTGGAATATTGTTTTCTTTAACGAATTGTTTCGTTTGGTTAATGATGTTATGGTCGTGGGTTGCTATCGCCGTATAACTTCCATTGCAAAGATGCTGTTTAATAATTTTAATAAAATTATTGTCGATGTCTTGCTTATTTTGTAAAGCAACTTCTGGAGGTTCTCTGTATGCTCCTTTAACAAGACGCAGTGGAATTCCTTTTAATGCTTCAACATCATCAGCAGCACGGTGTAAATATGCTTGTATGACTGTACCTACGTTGTCATGTTTTTTTCGCAGTTCATTTAATATATCGATAGTCAGCTGATAATGACTATAATCTTCCATGTCAATCCTAACAAATATATTATATTGATCAGCAGCAGAAAGAATTTTAACCATGTTATCCATACATAAATTCTGGTTAATATCAAGGCCAAGCTGGGTCAATTTTAAGGATAGGTTGCAATTAACTTTTTCTTCAGCAATCGCATCCAACGTTTTAATACAATAATCCGCTGACTTTAATGCTTCCGTTTTTTCTGTGACAAATTCACCAAGATGGTCTACCGTACACATTATCCCCTTCTGGTTTAATTTACGTACGGCCTCCATTGCGCTTGGAATATCTTCTCCAGCTACTACACTGGAAGCTCCTAACTTTAACCCCCAACGTTTTGCACTTTTGTTTAAGGTACGGTTTTTAGAAAGAAATAGGAAGAAATTTCTGGAAACATTTTTCATTTTTATCTTCCTTCCCTAATATGTCTCTCCGCGAACTTTATAAGCCGCGGAGAGAAGGATACGATCTAAAATTGATCAGTTACAGTTTTCGGCTGCATGAACATGAGAAGGTAATCTGGTCCTCCGGCTTTAGAATCTGTACCGGACATGTTAAAACCTCCAAAAGGCTGATATCCTACAATAGCAGCTGTACAGCCTCTGTTAAAATAAAGGTTGCCTACGTGGAATTCCTCACGTGCTTTTTCTAAATGGGCGCGATTGTTAGAAATCACCGCGCCTGTTAACCCGTATTCCGTGTTATTTGCAATGTCTAAAGCTTCTTGAAAGCTTTGGGCTTTGGAAAAGGCGACAACAGGACCGAATATTTCCTCTTGCATTAGCCTTGCATCAGGTGAAAGATCTGCAAAAACGGTTGGTCTTACAAAGTAGCCGTCCGCTGCATTACCTTCTCCTCCAGCCATTAATCTGCCTTCGGATTTGCCTATATCAATATACTTCATTACTTTATCGTGTGCCGCCTGATCGTTTAATGGCCCCATGAAATTATTAAAATCTTGCGGTGTACCAACTGTAAGCTCTTTCGTTTTTGCTGCTGTTTTTTCTAACACTTCATCATAAAGCTCCTTATGAACCACTGCTCTAGAACAAGCAGAACATTTTTGACCGGAAAAACCAAAAGCAGAATATATAATGGAATCAACTGCTACATTTACATCGGCCTCTTTATCAACGATAATCGTATCTTTACCGCCCATTTCAATGCTGCAGCGTTTAAGCCATATTTGACCTGGCTGTACTTTCGCTGCTTTTTCATAGATGCTGATTCCAACTTCTTTTGAACCGGTAAAGTTAACAAATCTAGTTTTTGGATGTTCTACTAAATAGTCACCGATCTCAGCGCCGCTTCCCGGAATAAAATTCACAACGCCTGCAGGCATACCGCCTTCTTCCAGAGCCTCCATAAATTTGTAAGCTATTACAGGTGTCGTGCTCGCTGGTTTTAGTAAAACAGTATTACCACACACCATAGGCCCTACAGTAGTGCCTGCCATAATAGCAAATGCGAAATTCCATGGAGAAATGGTCACGCCAACTCCTAACGGTATATACGTAAATGTATTATTTTCTACCTTTTCGCGGCTGTGTATGGGCATGCCGTCTTTTAAGCGAAGCATTTGCCTTCCGTAATATTCCAGGAAATCAATTGCTTCTGCTGTATCAGCATCTGCTTCCTTCCATGGTTTTCCTGCTTCATATACAAGATAGGCTGAAAACTCATGTTTTCTTCGTCTTACGATAGCAGCTGAGCGGAAAAGAACGTTTGCTCGAGCTTCGGCGGACCATTTTTTCCAAGTCTCAAATACTTCCCAGGCTTTTTTCATAGCTGATTCTGCATGTTCCTTCGTAGCTTTAGAAACATATCCAACCACTTCTTTTTTGTTTGCAGGGTTTTCTGAGAATATTTTGTCTTCTGTTGTTATACGTTCCCCGCCAATAATAAGAGGATATTCTTGCCCTAATTGAGATTTGACATGCCCAAGTGCTTTTTCAAAAGCCTGCCGATTATTTAAGTCAGAAAAATCTGTAAACGGTTCGTGCTTATAATCCCAAACCATTTTATCACCTCTCTGAAAATTCTAACCATTTATAATGCAAAAACTGTGCCAATTCTAAAAAGTTGAGATGTAGTCATACAAACAAAAATAAAACAAAAAAGTGCAAAAAATTTTGCACTTAATATGAAAAATATTTTGCACTCCTTGCTGTATTCATTATTTCAGCTGAAACTTTTCCATTCTATATTGAAGACTTTGTCTGCTAATCCCAAGGTCTTTAGCGGTACGCATTATATTGTAATTGTTTTTGGATAAAGATTGTTTGATTATAGTAAGCTCTGTTTTATATAACCTATCTCGAAGAGATTCGCCTTTTTCTAAAGATTTTTCCTGATTTTCATTAAATGTATGATCCATTTCAGAAAGTTCTGTTTTATTACGAAAATGAGGGGGAAGATGGGCTGCAGTAATGGTATTTTCTTCAAGCACCATATTCATAGCGCCTTCAATCACATGTTCAAGTTCCCGAATATTTCCAGGCCACAAATATTGATTGAAAATTTCTTTCACTTCGTGATCTATCTTTAGAACTTGCATTTGAAAATACTGGTTATACTTACTTATAAATGAATCTGCTAACTCTGGTATATCGGATAATCGTTCTCTTAAAGGAGGGATGAAGAGAGTTACGACTCCAAGTCGATAGTAAAGGTCTTTACGGAGACGCTTGTGTGTAATTGCATCAAGCGGGTCTTCATTTATTGTAGCTATGATGCGAACATCAATAGGGCGTTCCTTATTATCTCCAATTCTCTTTATCTTTCTTTCTTGGATCACCCTAAGCAGCTTTGCTTGCAGTGAAGTGGGCAGGGTGTTAATTTCATCTAACATTAAGGTTCCGCCTTCTGCTTCTTCAAATAATCCAGAACGTTCAACAGCGCCGGTGAACGCACCTTTTACTGTTCCAAACAGTAAACTTTCAATTAATGTTTCAGGGAGGGCCGCACAGTTTTGGGAAATATACGGTCCGCTTCGGCTGCTTCCATTATGAATACTTTGGGCGAACAATTCTTTTCCCGTTCCTGTTTCCCCTACCAAAAGGATAGAAGACGAAGTTCTAGTAGCTTTCTTAGCATTTTCCTTTACTTCACGAATAGCAGAAGAAGAACCAATTAAACTTTCAAATGTATAACGAGTATCTGTGCGGCGTATGATGCTGTCTCTTCGCATTTTTTCGAGCTGGGTAACATCTGTTGCGATCTCAGCAGCTGCAATCGTTTGCCCTTTTTCTTTTATTGGAAAGGTATGATTGACCGTAGTAATTTCATCTCCTTTATTATTGTAATAGGTTTGTTTTTTATTTTTTATCGTTTTATTATTGTAGAGAGCTTGAAACAAGCGGCTGTCACGTTTATCTTTAAAAGGGAAGACTTCTGTTATAGGTTTATCGGAAAAATCTTCAATAGTCATTGATTCAATCACCCTCATTTTTGTGTTATAAATAATAGGCGTTTCCGATCTATCAATAACTCTGATGCCAAGATCCATTTTATCAAGAAGCGTTTCATACACGATTAGGGGAGTGGAATGATTGAAGTTCATATAAGGGTTCCCTCCTTACGGTAATTACTCTTAACTTAAGTATAAGGAATTTGACAGACGGAGTCATTTTTTATAATGTTAAGAAAGCATAATATTTTATTAGATAAAAACAGAAAAATAACTGCAAATTTTCGCTGTTAAGTCTTGAATGTAAACTAAGATATCAATAGAAGGAAAATTTAAATGAAAAAATATGATGATGGGAAAAGTACGCTAAAGCCCTCTGAACAGAGACCGTTTTACTTGGCTGAAATAAAACGGCAGAGAAGAGTAGCAGAAAGCTGGCCCGGAGTGCAGTTAATACCTGCCGTGAACCGCGTTAAGGATATAAGTTGACAGGCTTAGCCTGTAAACAGGGTGGTACCGCGAATTAACTTCGTCCCTGCACCAGGGGACGGAGTTTTTTAATTGTTTAGGAAATTATGTTTTTACAAGTTGTGGATACTATCTCCATATTGTTTGATCCGCGTCTAGCTTCAGCGCCCAGCCTCTCGGGGTTAAATAACCTCCAGTCATGAAAGGCAAAGAACGCCTTTCATGACTGGAGAACATTTACCTGTCGAGGCCGAACAGGGCGCTTGCGCTTTTGTTCTGCGATAAAATAAAACATGAAATGTTTATAATAATTATAATTTAGGAGGAATAAAGCATGAAAGTTTATACGTCTGCAGAAGTAAGACAGATGTTTTTAAATTTTTTTAAGGAAAAAGAGCACTCCATTGAGCCGAGCGCTTCATTAGTTCCTCATGAAGATCCTACTCTTTTATGGATTAACAGCGGGGTTGCTACGTTAAAAAAGTATTTTGATGGAAGAGTTGTTCCAGAAAATCCGCGAATTGTAAATGCCCAAAAATCTATACGCACAAATGATATAGAGAATGTTGGAAAAACTGCAAGACACCATACGTTTTTTGAAATGCTTGGGAATTTTTCCATTGGCGACTATTTTAAAAAAGAAGCGATTGAATGGGCATGGGAATTTTTAACAAGTAAAAATTGGATTGGATTTGAAAAAGATAGACTATCAGTAACTGTACACCCAGAAGACGATGAGGCTTATGATTATTGGAAAAATGAGATTGGACTGCCGGAAGAACGGATTATTCGTTTAGAGGAAAACTTTTGGGATATTGGTGAAGGGCCGAGTGGGCCAAATACCGAAATCTTTTATGACCGCGGTCCCGAATATGGAGATAACTCCCAGGACCCGGAACTATACCCTGGAGGAGAGAACGAAAGATACCTTGAAATTTGGAACCTGGTGTTTTCTCAATTTAATCATAATCCTGATGACACCTATACGCCGCTTCCTAAGAAAAATATTGATACCGGTATGGGATTAGAAAGAATCGTTTCCGTTATCCAAGATGCGAAAACTAATTATGATACAGATTTATTTTTACCTATTATGAGAAAAGTAGAAAACATAACAGGTCTTGCTTACGGAACCTCTGAAGAAAAAGATGTAGCTTTTAAAGTCATCGCAGACCATATCCGCACTGTCAGCTTTGCCGTGGGAGATGGAGCGTTACCGTCTAACGAAGGCAGAGGTTATGTGTTAAGACGTTTATTAAGAAGAGCTGTACGATACGCAAAGCTTATTGGCATTGAACGTCCCTTTATGTACGAATTAGTTCCCGTAGTTGGAGAAATTATGGAAGATTACTACCCAGAAGTGAAGAACAAAGAAGCGTTTATTCAAAAAGTGATAAAAAATGAAGAGGAACGTTTCCATGAAACGTTAAGCGAAGGACTAGCTATTTTATCAGAAATAATGAGAAAAGCAGAAGAAGCCGGTACTTCTGTTATTTCTGGAAAAGATGTGTTTCGTCTATATGATACGTATGGTTTTCCTGTGGACCTTACAGAAGAATACGTTACGGAGAATGGCTTCGCTATCGACACGGAAGAGTTTGAAAAAGAAATGCAGGCTCAGCGTGAGCGGGCACGGGCAGCTCGTAAGGACGATGGTTCCATGCAAACACAGGATGCTGTGTTTGCTGATATAAAAGAAGACAGTCAATTTATCGGTTATGATTCTCTTCGGACTGATGCTGTCGTACAGGTTATCGTTCATGAAAAAGAGAAAGTAGATACTATATCTGCTGGCAAAACAGCAAAGATCATTCTTGACCAAACTCCTTTTTATGCTGAAAGTGGGGGACAGGTTCCTGATAAAGGTATAATATTTAATGAAAATGCAGAAGCAAAGGTGACCGATGTTCAAAAAGCGCCAAACGGTCAGCATTTGCATACAGTTGAAATAGTCAGCGGCTCGCTTAGAACTGGTTCTGCTGTGAAAGCAGTAGTAGAAGAGAGAGGACGGGTCGATATTGTAAAAAACCATACAGCTACTCATCTGCTTCACCAGGCATTAAAAGATGTTTTAGGGGATCATGTGAACCAAGCGGGATCACTGGTGTCAGAAGAGCGTCTACGGTTTGATTTTTCTCATTTTGGGCAAGTGAAACAAGAGGAGTTAGATCAAATTGAGGAAATTGTAAATGAAAAAGTTTGGAGAGCTATTCCCGTAACCATTGAACAGAAAAAATTCGAAGAAGCTAAAGCGATGGGGGCTATGGCTTTATTTGGAGAAAAATATGGTGACAAAGTCCGAGTTGTCCAAGTAGGGGATTATAGTATTGAACTGTGCGGAGGCTGTCATGTAAATAATACAGCCGAAGTGGGGATATTTAAGATTGTTTCAGAAGCAGGAATCGGAGCAGGAGTCCGAAGAATTGAAGCAGTAACAGGTCAAAAAGCATACGAATTTATGAATGAACAAATGAATGTTTTAAAAGAAACAGGTAATAAACTAAAAGCAAAATCACTAAAGGATGTACCGAAGCGAGTAGAGGCTTTACAACAGCAAATCCGTGACTTGCAGCGTGAAAATGAATCCCTTAATGCGAAAATTGGAAACATGGAGGCAGGAAATCTTCTTGATAATGTACAAGTAGTAGACGGCGTTAATGTGATCGCACAAAAAGTCTCGGCTGCAGATATGGATGGGCTTCGTAACACAGTAGACGAACTTAAACAAAAACTGGAATCAGGTATAGTTGTATTAGGGGCAGTAAATAACGGAAAAGTAAACCTTGTAGCTGGGGTTACCAAAGATTTAACTGACCAAGGATACAAAGCAGGAACAATTGTTAAAGAAACAGCTTCCATCTGCGGAGGCGGAGGCGGAGGCCGTCCAGATATGGCTCAAGCTGGCGGGAAAAACCCAGATAAACTTTCAGAGGCATTAAGCGCCGTAGCAGATATTGTTAAATCCATTTCCTAAACGGGAATAATTGGTGTACAATAAGGGCAAGATGTTGAAAGCATTGGGCTGTAAATATGATAAACGTCCATATAAATAAATGCAGTTATTATTGAGGAGGTGTATGGTATGGGTTCAAACGACAACACCATGAAATTTAATGTTCAGGATGACTCCATAGATGCAGATGCCCGTGAAGTGCTGTTTACAGTTTACCAGGCACTTGAAGAAAAAGGATATAACCCAATTAATCAAATTGTAGGTTATTTGTTGTCCGGTGATCCTGCATACATTCCGAGATATAAAGATGCCCGTACTCTCATCCGAAAGCTTGAAAGAGATGAGTTGATTGAAGAATTAGTAAGGTCTTATTTGCAAGAGCACGGGAAGGAGAAGGAATGAAAGTATTAGCCTTAGATGTTGGCATGAAACGAATAGGGGTGGCCGTTTCAGATGAGTTAAGATGGACCGCCCAGGGCCTGGAAACGATCCATATTAAAGGAAACAGTCCCCAGGAAGCTTTTGGCCGGATTGCAGAATTAATGGAAGAGCATGAAGCTTCTGAAGTGGTAGTAGGGCTTCCTAAGAATATGAATGGAACCATAGGACCGCGTGGAGAACAATGCCAGCAATTTGCCAAGCACCTTGAAGAAGAGCTTCGTGTGCCAGTTCATATGTATGATGAACGTCTGACCACACAAGCAGCTGAACGAACCCTTATTGAAGCTGATATGAGTAGAAAGAAAAGAAAAAAAGTAGTAGATAAGATGGCTGCGGTAATGATATTACAAGGATATCTTGATTTAAACCAATAAAATACCGATGGAGGTGTACGAATGGCTCAAGAAGAAAACGAGCGAATTGTCATTCCTGATGAAGAAGGCAATGAACATCTTTTTGATGTACTGTTTACCTTTGATGTAGATGAAACCGGGAAGTCATACATGGTTTTGACTGATGCTGGTGAGAATGAAGACGAAGAAGAAGTAGAAGTGTTTGCTTTTCGTTTTGAAGATGAAGGGGAAAAAGAATCAGATATCTCATTATTCCCAATCGAAACAGATGAAGAGTGGGATATGGTAGAAGAAATGATTGAGACATTCAGCTCAGGTGAGATGGAATAAAATAATAAAAATGACTGCCTTAAAAGAGAAGTACCCTCTTTAAGGCAGTTTTTATGGCTCTATTATAATTGTTGGGGTATGAAAAAATTTAGACATAAAAAAACACGCAAGCTCCAAAATCCTTTACACTTGAATTGTCCAAGAAACAAGAAAAAGATTGGAGTTGCGTGTAGATGCATTT
>NZ_JBHFQG010000080.1:0-2088 GCF_041949975.1 Alteribacillus sp. JSM 102045
CGCGCCGAAAAACGGACGTGGAGAGTGTATTTGGTCATGTCAAACAAAACCTCGGGTACCAGCGATTCCTCCTGCGAGGGCTGGAAAAAGTCCACGTGGAGTTCGGCTGGGTAGCCCTGGCTCACAACATGAGAAAAGTGGCGGCGGCGAAACGCCGCCAAAAGAAGCAAGCAGCATAAACATCTACAAAAAAAGCCATGGTCACCATCTTCTTGGATGGCGTCCATGGCTTTTCAGTTTAGAGGCTTTTGATACAGCCCCAATAACTATCTTCAGTATGTAAATTGGTAGCGGTGGTCGGGGTCGAACCGACACTCCCGAAGGAACACGATTTTGAGTCGTGCGCGTCTGCCAATTCCGCCACACCGCCAAAAAAATGGTGCCGAGGGCCGGACTCGAACCGGCACGGTTGTAGACCAACCGCAGGATTTTAAGTCCTGTGTGTCTGCCAATTCCACCACCCCGGCAGTTGGAATTATGATGTGGAGGCGGCACCCGGATTCGAACCGGGGAATAAGGGTTTTGCAGACCCGTGCCTTACCACTTGGCTATGCCGCCATGTGCATAATTTATCATATAAAAACAATGCACATTTAGTGATAATGGAGCGGAAGACGGGATTCGAACCCGCGACCCCCACCTTGGCAAGGTGGTGTTCTACCACTGAACTACTTCCGCATAGTGTTGGCTGGGCTAGCTGGATTCGAACCAGCGCATCACGGAATCAAAATCCGTTGCCTTACCGCTTGGCTATAGCCCATTGTAACAGATGGGGCGATTGGTGGGAATCGAACCCACGAGTGCCGGAGCCACAATCCGGTGCGTTAACCACTTCGCCACAACCGCCATTTTCCTTAGAAAAATGGCAGGGGTAGTAGGAATCGAACCCACATTGGCGGTTTTGGAGACCGCTGTTCTACCATTAAACTATACCCCTGTAAAAAATGGTGGAGGGGGACGGATTCGAACCGCCGAACCCAGAGGGAGCAGATTTACAGTCTGCCGCGTTTGGCCAACTTCGCTACCCCTCCACAATGGTGCCGGCCAGAGGACTTGAACCCCCAACCTACTGATTACAAGTCAGTTGCTCTACCAATTGAGCTAGACCGGCATGGTGGTGGCTCGAGACGGAATCGAACCGCCGACACGTGGATTTTCAGTCCACTGCTCTACCGACTGAGCTATCGAGCCCTGATATTTGTGTTTAAAATATGGCGGGCCTGACGGGAATCGAACCCGCGATCTCCTGCGTGACAGGCAGGCATGTTAACCGCTACACCACAGGCCCTTTTTTGAAGAATAAGCTGCGAATCTCTTCGTCAGCTGCTGTCATTGAGTCAGTCACGTACTAGTGTACGCTCCTTCCTTTCTCTCCCTTGGTTTCTCGATTTCTTGATTCTTCAATAATCGATTTAATCAGGGTGAAAGACATGATAATTATGCTGTATTAAATTGGTTGCGGGGGGAGGATTTGAACCTCCGACCTCCGGGTTATGAGCCCGACGAGCTACCAGACTGCTCTACCCCGCGATATTCACAACGTTAAGTGGTGGAGGATGACAGGATCGAACTGCCGACCCCCTGCTTGTAAGGCAGGTGCTCTCCCAGCTGAGCTAATCCTCCGATGTATATGGTGACCCGTAGGGGGTTCGAACCCCTGTTACCGCCGTGAAAGGGCGGTGTCTTAACCACTTGACCAACGGGCCTTCCTTTTATGTATGTATTATGGCGGAGAGCGAGGGATTCGAACCCTCGAGACGGTTCTACACCGCCTACACGATTTCCAATCGTGCTCCTTCGGCCAACTCGGACAGCTCTCCGGATGGCTCCACAGGCAGGATTCGAACCTGCGACCGATCGGTTAACAGCCGATAGCTCTACCACTGAGCTACTGTGGAATATTGTAAGTCAAAATGTTTCTCACAATTTTATAATATACCATGTTTTTAATTGATTGTCCAGCCTGGCAACGTCCTACTTTCACAAAGGGCTGCCCCTTCATTATCATCGGCGCTGAAGAGCTTAACTTCCGTGTTCGGCATGGGAACGGGTGGAACCTCTTCGCTATCGTCACCAGACAGGGATGTT
>NZ_JBHFQG010000081.1:0-2007 GCF_041949975.1 Alteribacillus sp. JSM 102045
ATCGTCTTCTGCCTCTTTTGCTTTCACGCCATCCGACATCATCGTTAAGCAATACGGACAGGCGCTTCCAATCATAGAAGGACTGGTTTGTATCGCTTGTTCGGTTCGGGCGACATTCACCCGCTGCCCGGCTTCTTCTTCCATCCACATCATTCCGCCTCCGGCTCCGCAGCACATGCCGTCCTGACGGTTGCGCTCCATTTCGACAACGTTCAAGCCAGGGATTGCTTCTAAAATATCACGGGGAGGATCATATACCTCGTTGTAACGCCCAAGGTAGCAAGAATCATGATACGTCATGGTTTCGTTCACTTCATAACGCGGCGTAAGCTTTCCTTTGCGCACGAGCTGTGCCAGCAATTCCGTATGATGATACACTTCCACGTCTTCGAGCCCAAACTCCGGATATTCATTTTTAAAGGTATTATACGCATGCGGGTCGATCGTGACGATCTTTTTCACATCATTTTTCTGAAATTCGTTAATGTTGGAAGAAGCAAGCTCCTGGAACAAAAATTCATTGCCGATCCGTCTTGGCGTATCTCCCGAGTTTTTTTCCTTGTTTCCAAGAATCGCGAACGTGACACCGGCTTCGTTTAATAGTTTCGCAAAAGACTGAGCAATCTTTTGACTGCGCTTGTCATAAGAGCCCATCGAACCGACAAAGAACAGGTATTCAAAACTTTCTTCCCGTTTTTTCAGCTCTTTCACCGTTGGCGCGTCAATATCCTCGCGGGACTCTCTCCATTTTTCCCGTTCTTTTCGATTGATGCCCCACGGGTTTCCTTGACGTTCTATATTCATCATCGCACGTTGCGCCTCGGAGTCCATTTTCCCTTCCGTCAGTACTAAATAACGGCGCAGATCAATAATTTTATCCACGTGCTCATTCATCACCGGGCACTGGTCTTCACAATTCCGGCATGTGGTACAGGCCCAAATCTCTTCTTCGGTAATCACGTCACCGATCAAGCTCACATCGTATCCGGCAGCTGCTTCTTCTGCCCCTTTCCCTTGTGCAGCCAGCTGGTTCCCATTGGTATGGCCGAATGCATAGGCAGGAAGCCATGGGGAGCGGGACGTGACAGCAGCCCCTTTTTCCGTTAAATGATCACGCATTTTAATTAATAGATCCATTGGCGACAGCATTTTCCCGGAGCCGGTTGCTGGACACATATTCGTACAGCGGCCGCATTCGACACAGGCATACAGGTCGAGAAGCTGTTTTTGGTTGAAATCTTCTATTTTCCCAACCCCGAATTCTTCTTTCGTTTCATCCTCAAAGTCAATCGAAGACAGCTGCCCGACGGGGTGCGTACGCCCGAGCCACACATTGGCAGGTCCGGCGATAAGGTGAGCATGCTTGGATTGCGGCACGTAGACCAAAAACGCAAGTAAAAACAATAAGTGCGCCCACCAGAAAAGGTAAAACAGCACCCCGGCTGCTCCTGCACCGAGCGGGGAAGCGATAAAAGCAATCGCCGAAGCAATCGGCTCAAACCCTGTTAATTCTTTACCAAGCCAGACTATTTCCATTCCTTTGGCAATCATTTTCGAGGTCATTAAGCCGCCGATAAAAATGAGGACCAGTCCTGCTTTCCAGCCCCGCTTCCATCGGACGATTTTTTCGACATAACGACGGTGAAACGCCCATACCACGGCGGCAAGAATCATAAATACAACGACTTCCTGAAATAATGTGAAATATGGGTACACCGGGCCAAGCGGCAGATGAGACCCAATTGCCAGCCCTTTCCAAATCGTATCAATCGCGCTGAACTGCACGAGTAAAAAGCCGTAAAAAAACATCACGTGAATGATACCGCTTTTCTTGTCTTTCAGTAATTTTTTCTGTCCGAATACATTAGTCATCACCGCTTCCCAGCGTTCTTTGACGGTCTGGTTAAATTCCGCCTTTTGACCGAGCTTAATGTATTCGTACCTGGTTTTTACCAGCTTAGCAAAAAGATACACAGCGTAAGCGGTCACGAGTAAAAATGCGATCCA
>NZ_JBHFQG010000082.1:0-1915 GCF_041949975.1 Alteribacillus sp. JSM 102045
ATTCACTAAGCTCGCTCTCCAGGTTGTTAAAATCATACTCTTGTTTTTCAGAGGGACGAATTTGGACGGTGTTTCGTCCGCATAAAACTTCAAGCTTTGTGTCCTGTTCGTTCACTAAGTACGGGTAGGTGCGATGTTTGCCGCAGGAAGGGCAGTCGGGTTTTTTTACTTTGTCCGTGCGAATCGATTGCTGCTGGGTGTTCCACACATCAAACAACAGCAACGTTCCGCGCAGGGACTCTTCCTGTTCTGTAAGGATTTTCAACGCTTCGGTCGTTTGGTGGGCAGATGTCATCTGAACAGCCGGTGCTATGATACCGGACGTTTCACAGCTCATACTGCCAGCCGGAATGGTTGGAAGAATGCATTGAAGACAAGGGGTTTTCTCCGGCAAAAACGTATAAGTCATGCCAAAGCTGCCCGCAAAAGCTCCAAAAATCCAGGGAACCTGATATTTCTGAGAAAGATCATTGATAATAAAGCGAATATCAAAGTTATCACTGCCGTCGATAATCAAATCAGCATCCTGTATCAGCTTTTCTAGATTATCGGCTTTCGCATCCATCACGTATGCTTTTACCGTCGTTTCTTCATTAATAGACTGCAGACGGTTTTTGGCTGCTATAGCCTTTGGATAATTATTTTCCGCATCCTCTTCAGTATATAACTGCTGACGGTGAAGGTTGCTCCATTCCACAAAGTCTCTGTCTATCATAGTGAGCGTGCCGACACCAGCCCGTACGAGAGTTTCTGCACTTGCGCTGCCAAGAGCTCCGGCTCCGAGCACGAGCACATGTTTTTTCTTAAGCCGTGTTTGTCCTTCTTTTCCTATTCCGGAGAAAAGCTCCTGTCTTGCGTAACGAGTGTCCATCTGCTTTTCCTCCCTGGTTGTAGTTATCCGCCAATATAAGACATTTCAATTTTTTTGCGGTTTTTCACCGTTTCTTCGGTTCTTTCCTCGGAATAACGGTCATTTCGCGAAATCCAGATGGAAGTGAGGTATTTCTCCAGTTCTTCGGTGGATGCACCATTTCTTAGGAATCCTCGAAGATCGTGGCCTGATTCCGCGAAAAGACACGTGTAAAGCTTTCCGTCTGCTGAAATGCGGGCGCGGGTGCAGCTTGAACAGAAGGCGTCTGATACCGAAGATATAAACCCAACTTCCACATCACTGTCTTTGTAGCGGTATCTTGAGGCGACTTCCCCAAAATAAGCTTTTTCTACAGGGATCAAAGGAGAAATATGGGTCAGCTTTTCATACATTTCTTTTTTAGTGGCCACTTCTGAAAAATTCCATCCGTTCGTTTGGCCGACATCCATGTACTCGATAAAACGAAGAGTAATCCCTTTTTCTTTGCAATATTCAGCCATCGGACGGATTTGTCCGTCATTTACTCCTTTTTTCACGACCATATTCACTTTTACCTGCAACCCTGCTGCCAGTGCTGCATCGATACCGTTCAAGACAGCCTGCGGTTTCACGTTTCGTCCATTCATCGTCTGAAAAATCTTCTCATCGATCGCATCCAGGCTGACATTGACTCGGTGGAGGCCGGCTTCTTGTAAAGCTTTCGCTTGTTTTACTAAATACACTCCGTTAGTGGTTAAGCCGATATCCCGGACACCATCTAAGGCAGACAATTGTTCTATTAATATGGCGAGGTTTTTTCGCATTAAAGGCTCGCCGCCGGTAATCCGTATTTTTTCTGCTCCCAGCTTTGTAAATGGTTCGGCCAGGCGGAGAATTTCTTCAAACGAAAGCAGCTCGCTTTCTGGCATGAATGGATAATCATCACCAAATATTTCTTTTGGCATGCAGTAGGAACAGCGAAAATTGCAGCGATCTATGACAGAAATACGCAAGTCGCGCAAAGGACGGTCGAGCGTATCTGTAATGAAGTGTTTTTCCATTATT
>NZ_JBHFQG010000083.1:0-1842 GCF_041949975.1 Alteribacillus sp. JSM 102045
TTTTCAAATTGATCATCGCTCCCAGTCTCCCCATTAGAAATTCATTTATTTCTACAGGGGTTAATTATATACTACTGGGGGATTTTTCAATGACTCCAGTGGTCCAGTTTTAGATTACTACATACACTCCTAGAAGACGACTGTTTTCAACGTTTCGAGTTTAAGACCTATGAAGAGGCGTATCGAGAAGTCACTTCCTACATTGCGTTCTACAACGAGCGACGATTGCACGGAAGTATTCTCGATCTCTCTCCGAAAGAGTATTATGAGCAAACAAAGCTCGGGATGGTACCACAGAGAGAAGTTCGTGTGTAACACAGAGTATCTCCTTCTTTTGTCTTAACCGCCAATCCGCCTATTTGAGAGGCTTGTCAAGGGCGACCAACGGGAGAGCGTAAGCGGCCCTTGACAAACGCAGCAAATGGGCGATCCTACCCGAAGACAAAAGAAGAGATAAAGTATGATTATGCTAGATAAATAGAGTACGTGTCCAAATTCAAGGGGTTAATCCGAATCCCTTGTTTTTTTAACGTTGATTCTAATTCATATAACTTATCTTGATAATTATTTAATTCTTCCTCCGAATAATCAACTATTTTTATATCTAAATATTCTTCTTCATAAGGAAAAACTTCTTTTACAGTATTACGAATGACGTTTTCTACATCATCTTCTTTAATTAGAATAGTAAAAATGCCCCCATTTTCTTGATTAATATACATACCGCCTATTTTTTCTTTGACTTTTGTTGATTTTTCAAGAGCCTTTACAATCTCTGGGATATATTTATTCTGAATTTCCATTCTAAAATCTAAATCTTTCTCTTCCTCTTCAGTAAGGTTAAGTCCATATTTTGCAGTTGATGAACTATTTTTATTTGGACTAGATTCTTTTGAAAGACCAAAAGTATCTCTAAATTTTAATTCGTAATCATCCACCGCATAAACTGAATTACCCCCTAATAAAATTACAAAAGTTAATAGAAAAGAAAACATACAAAATTTCTTCATAAAACTCCTCCTATTGTAAAAATTATGTAAATTGTAGCGCAAATTTACTAGTATTAAAACAATAAAAAACCTTAAGAGAAACTTATCTCCTAAGGTGATTTATCGTTCCAATGAGTAGACTACATGTATAACATTATTCTGTTAAAATTTTAACTTCTTCTGCCTCGCGTTGTGGTGGAGATGAATGAAATTTAACTCCTTTTGAGTTATACTGAACAACTACTTGTTCTCCTATTTCAATTTGTTCAAATGTTTTTTTATTTACTGCGAAATAAGTCGGTCCATTCGAATTTCCCGGATGAACTAAGAGTTGATGAATACCATCAAAATTTCTTTTTTCTTCCACTGACCCTCTAAATTCCTTACTATTTTGTTTTCCCTTTTCCTTTATTGAATCCTCTTCCTGAAGTTCATTGCTATTATTGTAATCACCTTTCATTGCAGCCGATTCATTATTATGATTTTCTTGAGTACAACCAACCATTAAAAAGACAAATGATGTGAATACAATTGCTATGTTTTTCACATGAATCACTCCTTATATCCTATTGAAAAACAAAAAGTCATTAAATTCAGAACCTCTCCTATATAATTAGAAAAAGATGTTACTTAATATGACCACTAATTTGTGATCCATAAGAGGAAAGTTAAATATAAGGAAAATTTATTCCATGAAGGTTGTATTTATTAATCGATTTAAAAATCGAGGCTGTATCAAAAGGTTATGAAAAAATGACCTTTTGACAGCCCCTTTTTCCTATTTAACATACAAAAAAATCGCCTCTTTCGGTATAATGAAGTCACCACAACCCATTAACGAAAGAAGGCGATT
>NZ_JBHFQG010000084.1:0-1804 GCF_041949975.1 Alteribacillus sp. JSM 102045
AATAACAAAAAGGTTATTGTTTTCATTTATAACACTCTTTTCCTTTTTTCATCTAAATAGATCAGGAATAATAGGGAAAGGGAAAGAAAGGTTGTTATTGCCAACCTTCCTTTCCTTTCCTTTACTCATTATACTGAGGTTCTTCTTGTTCAATTTGCTGAACACGCGGGGAAACGCTATCCACCAGTTGTTGTGTTTGTTGGGCAGCATTTTGGTACATTTGTTTTGCTTGTTCATTTTCAGTTGCCAACGCAAATGATTCAAAACTGGCTTGAGCACTCTTTAAATTTGCTACTGTTGTTTTTAGATCACTTGATACTGTCATCTGACTCCTCCTAACTATATTTTTATTACACATTCTAGAATGACTCAAAGCAGTGTTTATTATGTAAAAAATCTCTTCCTTATTTTGGTAATATCATCATGCTTCCTTTATATATGATCAGTCAAAAAAGCTTTCTTTTTTAGTTTGTATTATGATGCCATTTTAAGAATTGATTTGGCATCTTTCATCATCAATAGCGCGGCTGCGAAACATTTTACGCGGGACATCTATCGGGATGCCACGGTTTGCACAATCCGTTAACTTGTAAAGTTCTTAAACACCGTTTTAGACAAGTAGTTGAACACTCTTAACAAGCTTACATATTTTACTGAATATGTCAGCTATATTTTGTGTTCTTTAGCAAACATTAAAAAAGCAGCAGAAAAATAAGGAGTTGATTACTAAATGAAGTTAATAAATCATCAATGTATAGTTTTATTTTGTTTCTGCTCCTTCCTTTTCGTGTTGGCTGGCTGCACGACTGGTAAAGGGGAATTAGGGGAAGAAACCATTGAAAACATGGCAACGAGTGATAAGATACAATCTATGTTTTCTGAAGGCCGGAAACAAGTTGTTTTAAATACAGAGCAGTCGAGACGTACCATTTTAAAAAACAATTTAATTGAACAGGAATCTATACTTAAAGATCCACAATTGCGTGAAAAATTTCTTGAACTTAACATGTCTGCAAATGAATTATTGGCAGAAGATGAGGAAGGTTTAGAAAGGTTAATGCAGCAAACAATTGATGTAATGAAAAATATTCAAAAAGATAAAGAGAAAAATAAAATGATAGTTCAAAATGATTTGAAAGCCAGGCAAAAAGTTATGAAAGAAAATGGTAAACTTCACACCGACATTTTAAAACAAAACGTGAAAGAAGAAGAATGGACGCTAAATAATCCAGATACCAATAAAAAAGTAAAGCAGTTCTCATTAGATTTAAATCAAGCTATTGCAGAAGATCCAGACTTTCAAGGTAAATTGTTGGAACAAAATATTAGCATGTTTCAAAAAATCACAGAACATCCTGAGTTACGCTCAAAGATGGCTGATGCCATGCTCCTATTAATGAAGGATCCGAAAATTAAAAATGAACTATCCCTGATGATTAATAAAGCGATGACAGAGGCGTCACAAAAGCTAAAACAAGAAATGAAACAGGATATGAAAAGTAATTCAGAAAAAATGCAGCAAGAAATACAAGCATTACAGAAAGAATTAGAAAACCTTTCAGAGCCGCAAGAACCAATAGAGCAACCGGATAACCCCCCTGGAGAACCAGAATGATACTGATACAATCCCAAACAGATTAAGCAGGCTGCCAATTTGAATCTCAGCGCCTGCTTTTTGTAAGCGTCAAATAATCCCCACCTTTCAAATGAGATGGGGATTTCGTATGCTTTAAGTATTCTGATTTGGCACGTGACAGATCTCGGGAAGCTCCGGTGACCATGGAAGGATCAGATCCAGGTTAGA
>NZ_JBHFQG010000085.1:0-1774 GCF_041949975.1 Alteribacillus sp. JSM 102045
AAAGGGGCTGTCCCAAAACCCCTAAAATAAAATCTCCACCGGAGTCATCTTTTAGATGGGACCGGTGGAGATTTTTCATGCTCCGATGGAGATATGTGTCTTTTGGCGGCGTTTTGCCGCCGCCACTTTCCGTATGTTGTGGGCGAGGGCCACCCACCCGAGTTCTACGTGGACTTTTTCTTTGCCTCGGAGATGTAATCGCTGAAATCCGAGGTTTTGTTTGACATGACCAAATACACTCTCCACCTCCGTTTTTCGAAGCGCGTAGAGTGTTCGACCCTCTTCGCTATGTAATTTATTGGTTTCCTTTGCTTTTAATTCTTCATACACCGGGTTATAGAAAATCTTTCGATTTCCTTTCGCTTTGGTACAATCTATCTTGAACGGACATCCTTCACACGATTCACATTCATACACCTTGAAATCTCGTGTGTAGCCGTACTTATCTGTTCGTTTTCCATATCGCCGGAAGGTGACCTTTCGCTGGTTGGGACACCAGTAGAAATCGTCCTTCTCCTCATACGTCCAGTTGTGAGGATGATACGCCTTTTTGGAAAAGGATCGTTTCTGTTCCTGTTCATATGTATTATAAGGGATCAGGGTCTGGATGTCTTCGTGGTCTTCCATATACACATAGTTCGGTTCGCTACCATAACCGGCATCTGCTACCAACCATTCTAGGCAGGGCATGTCCTTTTTCTTTCATGGCTTCCAAGTGCGGTTCGAGAAGCCTGGCATCTGTAGGACTCTGGTGGACGGAGTAATGGAGAATAAACTGGTTCTGCGTGCCGACCTGCCAGTTGTACCCTGCTTTCAACTGCCCGTTCATCATATGATCGTCTTTCATCCGCATAAAGGTGGCATCCACATCGGTTTTTGAGAAACTATTGCGCTCTCCAAATAAAGCCATCCGGGTTTCATACGTTTCCAGACGAGGCAGATAGTCTCTTTTCAATTGGCGATGAATCTGACGAAGCGGCTTCGCTTCGGCTTTTTTCCCCCTCTTCCAATTTCTGTTCCACTTTTCTCGCTACGTTTTCCAGCTTTTCCTGGTTGATTCGTTCCCGACCAAACAAGCTATCTTCCTGTTTCAAGGAGGCGATGTCTACGGCAATCGCTTCCTCGATCGTCCGTAGGTTTTCCTCGATTTTTGCCTGAAGCTTTTCCTCATACCCTTCGATACTTTTTCGCCAAACGAATGTGTATTTATTGGCATTGGCTTCGAACTTTGTTCCATCTAAAAAGTAATGCTTTCCATCTACATAGCCTTCTTTTACTAAAAGCAGCGTCATTTCAAGGTACAGCGTGTCCATTAATGCCTTGCATCGTTCAGAACGAAACCGGTTAATTGTGCGGAAATCCGGACACTGGCTCGCGGCCAGCCACATCATCGGAAGATGATCTGTGAGTGCCTGTTCGATGGCACGGCAGGAGAATAATCCTTACGTGTAGCCATACAATACGATTTTCGCCAGCATTTTCGGATGATAAGCCGGACGCCCGCCGCCTTCGTAGGCACGCAAAAACAGCTCATCATCCAAGGCATCGATCATGTCACTGACGACACGAGCCACATGATCCTCCGGAATCACATCTGAAAAATCCATAGGAAGATAGAGCTGATTCATGGTATAATCTTGGAAAGTGACCAATTGGTTACTCATAAAAATCGCCTCTTTCTATGATGTTTGTTGTGGTAACTTCATTATAGCGAATGAGGCGATTTTTTTGTGCTTTTTTTCTTATCGGATTAAAAGAAGGCTGCCCCAAAGAT
>NZ_JBHFQG010000086.1:0-1762 GCF_041949975.1 Alteribacillus sp. JSM 102045
GCTACTAAGGCTTTATTGCCAGTTTCGAGTGCTTCTTTTACCACTTGCAATTTAAAGTCATTGGAGTAAACGTGTCGTTTCATAGTCCATCAACCCCTTTGATTCTAGTGTAACTAAGTTACCTTTCTTTTGTCCAAAATCGCTAAGGGGCTTTAGAGAAAAATACCTTTTAAACAGAGTGGTAAGGATGAATCCAGAGGTTTTTATTCATTACAATAGAAAGAAGAGCCCCCTTGTTATTTTATATGAAGGGAGCTCTTCAGCTGTTTGTTCTTGTGTTTTTTAGTTAAAGAAGATGAGATATGCTCTTCCCTAATCGTGGGGGAATGAATAACTTGGAATTTAACAGACGATACTCTTGCTATTCAGCTTCCGTTTGTTGAAATTTTAATAATTGTTTTGATTAAAATAATTCATTAAAACACCAATGGATTCGAATAAATAATAAGTGCCCCAAATCAGCTCATTATTAGTAGCCTCGTTTACCTTTTTATTAAAGCATCCTCCTAGGAACATGCCGGGACGTCTTTCATCTTGTTCGTTTAATGGAGTTAAATAGTTAGAAATTAACTGATTAATGGATTTTAATGCACTTGATCGATAGATTTCTTGCTTTTCTTTGTCTTCTACTAAAGTACTTAACTTTAACAAAGCTGAAGCAGCAATGCTTGTAGCCGATGTATCGCGATTGGTGTATGGTATTGCTGGATCATCAAAATCCCAATAGGCTACGCCGTCTGTTGGAAGGTTATTTATCCACCAGTCAGAAACTTCAATAGCAGTGTGTAATAGTTTTTCCTCTGATGGAGCCCATTGATAACCTACTGTGTAATGCATCATTGCCCATGCTTGAGCACGCCCCCACGTGCTATCATCTGAATAACCTTTATGAGTATATCTTTTTACTAAATTCCCATCAACATCAAATGAGGCTGATTGGCAAACAGAGCCATCCTCTCGGATGGAAAGTTCCTTGTTTTTATATGCATGCTTTAAGCCTATTTCTGCAATTGAGCTATCATTTGTTTCGTGAGCTGCCCATAATAACAAAGGGGTGGCACTTACCCCATCGATATTCGTTTCTGACACTCCAACGCTATCAGCTTCTTCCGCTTCATTACCAAGCGGAATGAGGTTTGTTCTTGGGTTATATTGCGATGCAACTGATTTAGCAGCAGCCAAAGCGATATTTTTAGCTTCTTCATCATCTAGAAGAATGTTGCCTAGGGCCGCACCATAATAAAATAAAAATCCTCTGAAGACAGTTTGAGAATCAATACGTTTTTTTAACAGTTCAGTCCATTTTCGAGCCCATTTTAAATATTGAGAATTATTGGTTTGAGAGGCTGCTAACCAGAGCAATCCATTCCAATAGCCGCCCGTCCAAAATCCGTCCGGAGAACAGGTCCATTTCCCGGTTACATTATCGGCGTAATGGGGGAATTCATTATTTATACTTTGAGCGGTTATTTCGATACTTTTAAGGATATTTTGGTACGCTTTTGTTAGTGATGTAGTTTGAATTGTTTCACTTTGGTTTGACATTTTTATACACTTCCTTTACAAAAATTATTTTATATTTTCATTGGCAATTATCGAACGTTCTAGAATTTCAGCGATATCCATGGTTTGAATATCGTCTTCTGCCTCTTTTGCTTTCACGCCATCCGACATCATCGTTAAGCAATACGGACAGGCGCTTCCAATCATAGAAGGACTGGTTTGTATCGCTTGTTCGGTTCGGGCGACATTCACCCGCTGC
>NZ_JBHFQG010000087.1:0-1669 GCF_041949975.1 Alteribacillus sp. JSM 102045
AATAACAAAAAGGTTATTGTTTTCATTTATAACACTCTTTTCCTTTTTTCATCTAAATAGATCAGGAATAATAGGGAAAGGGAAAGAAAGGTTGTTATTGCCAACCTTCCTTTCCTTTCCTTTACTCTTTATACTGAGGTTCTTCTTGTTCAATTTGCTGAACACGAGGAGAAACAGTATCCACCAGCTGTTGAGTTTGTTGGGCAGCATTTTGGAACATTTGTTTCGCTTGTTCATTTTCCGTTGCCAATGCAAACGATTCAAAACTAGCTTGAGCACTCTTTATATTGGCTACCGCTGTTTTTAGATCACTTGCTACTGTCATGGTTATTCCCTCCCATTGAGTTTTGACTTCGTATTCTAGAATGTCTCAAAGACGGTTTATTATGTCATAAAAAAATAAAAAAATAAATTCAAAAAATTCGAGTATGTGCCATTATCGTTGTATTAGGCGAACTCCCGGTCCTAAGACAAAACCAGAGCATAGACTAAACTAAAGCTATAAGAACATTCTGTCTTTATGATAAGGAGTTGTTTCTTTGAAGAATACGGAGATCTGTACTTCCTGTGAAAGATATTTTTGGAAAAGTCAACTTTCGTTACTGCCCAACGAACCAATTCGTTTCAATCGGAAATTTTGTCCAACATGTTACCCAACTGTTTTATACGAGCATACAAAACTTTATTATGATTACTACCCATAATTGTTCTTTAACGATAGGGCCGGTATTTTTGGAGCGTTTCCGAGAAAAATATAACCCGTTCCTTAAAAATGTTAGGAGATAAGGGATTCAGAGATTCACGTTTGTGTGTAGCAATCTCTTCCGATAAAGGTTATTTAAACGCTTTGTATAAGCTTTATACTGGACGATTAGCTGTGTAAAAACAGGTCGTTTTTGGTGCTATTATTCAAAACATAAACTGGAGATTTATATTAATATAAAATAGAGATTGTGAAGAAATGTACCTAAAGTAAGTAGAATTGTTTAATAAATTTTTTCAATTTGCCGATATAAAGAAGAGAAAATAATTTACAAACTACACTAAAGGGAGATTAACTTTGATTGAATCTATCACGCAATCTTTAATGGAAAAGTATTACTCTTTAAGAAGTAAAGAACAAAGTAATAAAACACTTGCAGCGAATTCTTCTCCTTCAAAATCAATAACCAGTCCTCAACATGATACACTATACACGCCAAATATGAAAAATATAGATGTGATTCAGGATTCTTATGCACCTTTTTTACAGATTGATAGAAACAATAATTTGTTGATTGAGAAAAATAAAGTATATAGCATTAAGACAGATTATGGTGTGATTAATTACAAATTTCATCATAATAATGATTCAAGGTATGTTGAAACATTGCATTTTGACAATAAAATATCCGATGAAAAAAGAGTGCATTTGGAAAGAACGAGGCAATTTTTAACACACTTACAGACTTTTGCTGTAACGGGTAGAATTAATATTATGTATACGGCAAGAACAGCACAAGAGGTGCTAAAAGGGTTTGAAAGATTGGGAATCAGTACGGATGTATGTAGTAATCTAAAACTGGACCACTGGAGTCATTGAAAAATCCCCCAGTAGTATATAATTAACCCCTGTAGAAATAAATGAATTTCTAATGGGGAGACTGGGAGCGATGATCAATTTGAAAAA
>NZ_JBHFQG010000088.1:0-1664 GCF_041949975.1 Alteribacillus sp. JSM 102045
CCATAATCCGCTACTTCAAAGATCGGAGCTTCCGGGTCTTTGTTGATCGCCACAATCACTTTCGAATTCGACATTCCGGCAAGGTGCTGAATCGCTCCAGAAATCCCTGCTGCAATATATAAATCTGGTGTAACCACTTTCCCTGTCTGGCCAATTTGTAAAGAATAATCGCAATATTCCGCATCGCAGGCACCTCGGGAAGCCCCCACCGCTGCTCCTAACACTTCTGCAAGCTCTTCGAGCGGCTTAAAGCCTTCCGCACTTTTTACTCCACGTCCCCCGGCTACAATGATTTTCGCTTCGGATAAATCGACGCCGCCACTTGTTTTCTTCACGACATCTTTAATCGTGGTGCGGAGATCTTTAATATCTACATTAACCGAAGAGATATCCCCGCTTCTAGAGGAATCCTCATCAAGAGGAGCAATGTTGTTTGGACGAATGGTGGCAAATACGAGTCCTGATTCGATGGTTTTCTTTTCAAAAGCTTTCCCGGAATAGATCGGCCGGGTAAAAACGGCATTTCCTCCGTCCATCTCTACAGCGACAGCGTCGGAAACGAGTCCGGCATCGAGCTTCGCAGCAACACGGGGAGCGAGGTCTTTTCCGCTTGACGTATGACCGATAATAATACCTTCCGGGCTTTCGAGATCACAAACCTGCAGAAGCGCCTGCGTATAAGCATCCGTTGTATATGGAGCCAGTCCCGGCTTCTCTGCTGTCACTACACGGTCTGCCCCGTAATGAATCATTGATTTGGCGTGCTCTTGCAGGTTCTCTCCAAATAAAGCACCGACTACTTCTCCGCCATCGGCAATCTGTTTTCCCGCTGCAATCGCCTCAAAAGAAACATTTCTCAGTTCGCCGTCTTTTACTTCCCCTAATACCAATACTTTTTTTGCCATCGTACATCCCCTCCGTTATATGACCTTTGCTTCATTTTTTAACAAGCTGACAAGCTCATTTATTTGATCGTCCACTTCTCCTTCGAGCACTTTTCCGGCTTGCTTTTCCGGAGGCAGAAAACGATCGAGTGTTTTGGTTTTTGCTTCTACGTCCTCTTCTTCAAGATCTAGGTCATCCAGATCTATCGTATCAAGCGGCTTCTTCTTTGCTTTCATAATACCGGGAAGAGAAGGATAACGCGGTTCGTTTAAGCCTTGCTGGCAGGTCACCAGAAGCGGAAGCGACGTTTCAATCTTTTCCACATCCCCTTCGACATCGCGTTCGATTTTGGCTGTCTGGCCGTCAATTTCCAGGTTTGTAATGGTGGTTACCTGGTTAATACCAAGCCCTTCTGCCACCCGGGGCGCCACCTGGCCGGCTCCGTCATCGACAGCGACGTTCCCGCCGAGAATAATATCGTATTCCTGGTCTTTCAAATAAGCCGTGAGCGCTTTACTAATGGAGGAATGATCCAACTCTTCATCGATATCTTCTACATTAATAAGAGCGGCTTTGTCAGCACCCATCGCAAGGGCTGTTCTTAATTCTTTTTCTGCTTCTTCATCGCCAACGGTCACAACGGTCACTTCTCCGCCATGTTCGTCCCGAAGCACGATCGCTTCTTCAATGGCATACTCATCATACGGGTTAATAATAAATTCTGCGCCTTCTTCATCAATAACTCCGTCATTAATAACTATTTTTTCTTCTGTATCAAA
>NZ_JBHFQG010000089.1:0-1579 GCF_041949975.1 Alteribacillus sp. JSM 102045
TTTTTCAAATTGATCATCGCTCCCAGTCTCCCCATTAGAAATTCATTTATTTCTACAGGGGTTAATTATATACTACTGGGGGATTTTTCAATGACTCCAGTGGTCCAGTTTTAGATTACTACATACAATTTTAATATTAGAAGAGAAATTTGGTATGAATCGTGATTCTATTTTAGGTGATTTTGAGAATGATGAAGAGGGTACAGTAGGTAAAAATTCACTTCGAAGGTTTCAGTTGATATGTAAAAATGATGAAAACATAGCACAACCAATTAGAAGAGTCTTACGTAAATTTGCAGAGGTACTTGAAAAATGTGATGCTATTGGTCAATCAGATAAAAAAGAAAGCATTGCACAAGAAATAGAAAATTTTATTGATTACAAGAAGGATATATAATTTTGTATTTTGTATTTGGCAAGTAGAAAATGGCTCATACGCACTATTGGTGAATTTTAACCTGTATCCCACTTGGACGGTCAGCCATTGGGTCTCTGTTGTATCCGGTTCTGCTGAAACCATACCTCTTTCAAATCGGTGAACCCAATAATACATTTGGTGGACCTTGATTTCCTGGTTTCTGCACCATTCGGCAATCATTTGCCCGCTTTCTTTCCAAGCATCATATCACGCTTTCCATTCGATTCTTTTTTCTTTTAGGGTCATGGCATAACCTCCCGAACGAATTCTAAGAAGATTATCGCATCGACAACCTATGATTAATACGTGTATTTTATTTGACGCTTACCCTAATGGGAATTCTTATTATTTTTCTCTGTTCTATTTAGAAGCGCATAATACCCTTGTGCGTAAGAGCTTAATCGCTTGATCATTTTTAATCGGTTGACATGTCCTTCAATAAAGCCATTGCTCTTTTTCAATGAACAGGCATGAAAAGTTGACGTAAAGTCAACAAGTATTAGATCAATAAATGTTTTAGTCAGAGGATCTTCCCTATTTTTTACATACAGGATGAGCTCTTGCAATTGCTTATCAGGGTTTGAAATCGCTTCTCGGAATCCTTGAACAAAAGCAAACCAGGATCATAGGGAAGACATGTCTGTTTAAAATGTTATTAACGAGATCTTTATGATCAGCAGATGAGGAAAATGTCCATTGCTATAACGCCCTCGTATCTCTTTTTAGTATAATAAGCGGATGGCTAAAGAATCTTTCCTATCTTTCTTCGTTTACGAATGTCTGTTACCAGCAATCGTACAAAACCGTAAGGACCAGTGTAACCTTGGTCGGTCACGCTGCTGTAAATTTCTTGCACAGTACGTTGAATGGAATAACCTTGTCTCTTTAATTTTTAGCTTGAAGTGCTCTTTCCCACTTTTTTCTGCGTTTTGTTTCTGCGATTTTTTGTTTGGTCAATGGAGTTGTTTGAGGAAGGGGATGAGGTGGTTCTTCAATCTTTAAAATACGCGGTGGTAGTACACTTTTTTTATTACGTAAGCGTAAAATAGATCACACCTTCTGATTGCCTAAGAATTTTGGGATAATCTCCTCAAGATCTAAAGAGGAGGTTTTGCGATGGATCGATCGGAACACATAAAGATATGGGAGAAGCGCATCGCA
>NZ_JBHFQG010000009.1:0-126428 GCF_041949975.1 Alteribacillus sp. JSM 102045
TTGACTTTGTCGATGACATGGAAGCAGGGCTTGTTCGTGTCAACGCTGAAAGTGCCGGCGTAGAACTGCAGGCTCCATTCGGCGGTATGAAGAAATCAAGCTCTCACTCCCGTGAACAAGGGGAAGCAGCTATCGAATTCTTCACTTCTATTAAAACAGTATTTGTAAAAGGCTAAATGATCACAACGAATATAACATTTACTGGGGCCAGCCACCGCACGAGGGTGGCTGGTCCTCAAATAATCGAATAGAGGAGAGGCGCATATGCGGATTGTTCAGTTTTATGAGAAGGATGGAGATCAACTTCACCTTGGCCTTCGTACCTCGCAAGGTCTTTTCGATATTACACAGGCACTGAAAAAATCAAAATATTCTGTTCCTAAAACGGCCGACGAACTTATTGTGGCAGGTGAAAACGGAGAAGCTGCGGTAAAACGAGTTTATGAAGAGAACGGAACCAATTCTTCTTTTTACAAACAAGAAACGGATGTCACCTATGCTCCTTGTGTACTGCAGCCGGAAAAAATCATATGTATTGGATTGAATTATGCTCGGCATGCAGAAGAAAGCGGGATGGATAAACCAAAAGAGCCAATCGTATTTAACAAATATGCCAATGCCCTTGCGGCCCACAAAGAAACAGTAACAATACCAAAAGAAGCAGAAAAAGTCGATTATGAAGCAGAACTGGCTATTGTTATAGGAGACACCGGCCGAAATATTGGAGAGGATGAAGCTTTTCAGTATATGTACGGTTTTGCTGTATCGAACGACGTATCTGCCCGCGATCTGCAATTTAAGTCGCCGCAATGGGTGCTCGGGAAAAGCTGTGATGGCTTTTGTCCATTAGGGCCAGAGCTTGTTACATATGATGAATTGGATAATCCCGCTTCCTTAGCAATTAAAAGCCATGTGAACGGCGAAATCCGCCAAGACTCCAATACTTCCGATATGATTTTTAACTGTGATGAAATTGTCAGCTATGTTTCTCGTTTCATGACGTTAAAACCGGGGGATGTCATTTTAACCGGCACACCAGAAGGCGTCATTATGGGATATCCGGAAAAAGATCAGGTCTGGCTCAAAGACGGTGATGTCGTAAAAGTAGAGATCGAGCAGCTCGGAACGCTCGAAAATACTTTCATAGCTGAATAGGGCAGGAAGATGAAGAGGGTATGAGAAGCTTTTTAACTGTCAGGTACGTAGCCGGTTGTTTATAAGCTCGAAGACAACCGACTACATGCTTGATTAGTTTAATTTACTCCAAACCTGTTGATAAACCGTTTTTAGCGGCACACCGTGAGCTCTTGCAAGCTTTGCACAATCTTCATATTCCGGCGACTGCTCCACCAGCTCCCCGTTGTGAAAAGCCTGTTTTACAGTGATTTCACCCCAGGGAGACGAGACGGTTCGGAAATGCCTTTCTAAGCGGTGCACACTAATCGGATAGCTGCGAATGCCAAACGTTGTTGTTTCGGTAAACAAATAGCTTTTAATAGAAGAAAGCTTTGCTTTTTCACATAACAGCGACAGCATGACCGCTGGACGGTTTTTTTTCATATAAATGGGGGTGTAATATACATCATTGGCTCCCTTTTCAAACAACTCATCCATAAGGTAGCCAAGCATTTCAGCTGTCATATCATCAAGATTCACTTCTACTTTTATCATACCATCATCAATATGTTCATCACGGTGGTTAAAGCTTGTCATGTTTCGTCACTCCTTGTTTGTATTTTAGCATATCTTCAGGCGCAGAAAGCTTTTGAGTGACACAGAATAATTTCAAGAATATTTTAAAAAAGTTATTGATTTCTACCATAAAATCCAATAGAATAGTAACAGTAGTTTAGTAATGAATAAACAAGTATTATAATATAAAACAAAATGAAAGCGTTTTATTTTTTTGTTTTATATTATAAACTAAGTTTTATATTGTAAAATCAATGAGAGGGAGGTGAGGTTTTTTTCAGCGCAGCATAGTGCAAGACCAACGAGAAATTAAGGGAGGTTTTTTACATGAAAAAAAATTGGCTATTACTTTTAACTGTTTTTGTACTTATGTTACTTATAGCTGCTTGCGGCGGTTCCGATGAAGAAGAAGGAAACGAAGAAGCTTCGGCAGACGAGGGCTCAGAAACAGAAGAAACAGAGGGCGATGGATCAGGTGATCTGGAGGATTTCGCCGAAGGATCGGATGAGGATAGTGCTCAAACGCTTCGTATCAGTATCGGGGTAAATGATAAGCATCCAGAATATGAAGGTGCAATGAAATTTAAAGAGCTTGTAGAAGAGCAAACAGATGACTTTAACGTTGAAGTGTATCACTCTGGACAAATTGCTGATGACCGTGCTGCAGTAGAAATGCTTCAGCTTGGATCTCTTGAAATTACAATTCCATCCACTTCTCCAATGGTAAACTTCGTACCGGAATACGGTGTGTTTGACTTGCCATTTACGATGCCAAGTGCTGAAGTAGCAGACCAGGTGCTTGACGGAGAATTTGGAGACAAAATGATGGGCTTGCTTGAAGATCAGGGACTGGTTGGACTTGCATGGTGGGAAAACGGCTTTCGTAATTTGACAAACGATGCGAAGTCAGTAGAATCTATTGATGATTTAGATGGGTTGAAAATTCGTACGATGGAAAATGATATCCATTTAGATGCGTGGGAAGAAATGGGAGCAAACCCGACTCCAATGGCATTTACGGAATTGTTTAGTGCCATGCAGCAAGGGACGGTAGATGGGCAGGAAAACCCATACCCAACGATTGAGCTTGAAAATTACTATGAAGTACAGGACTATCTTTCTGGAACAAACCACGTATACACGCCATTTATTTTCTTGATGGATAAAAACCTTTGGGACAGCTTTGATGAAGAGCAGCAGACTCTTTTGAAAGAAGCTGCAGTAGAAGCTGGAGAATTTAACCGTCAAAGAAGCCGTGAAGTGGCGGAAGAAAGCCTTGAAAACTTAAAAGAAGACATGGAATTCAGTGAAATCAGCGATGAAGAAATGGAACGTTTCCGCGAAGCAGTAGAGCCTGTTATCGAAAAACATAAAGATTCCATCGGCGCTGATATTGTTGATGAGTATCTTGCTGAAATTGAAAAATACGAATAATTTATGCAAAGAGAGAGCTGTTCCAAGCGGTCAGCTCTCTCTTTTGGGTTATAGCACCGATCTTTCGTTCACTTGCTGCCTGGGCGGCGCTATCTATGTCGTGTTCCTCTGAAGTTCGCGATGTTAGCAGAAAGGTTTGGAAAGGTTCTCATCCCTTTATTTCCCATAATAACGTGGCTTTGGCTGGGGGATTCATGAAAATAAGGAATCTCAATAGATCAGCCGCCGCTCCCTTACATTTATTCCTGCTCATCCCGGTATATAAAGTATTTGCTTCCGAAGGTTTTCGGCATATCTTCTTTAATAGCCCGGGTAAAAGAAATAATTAGCATCATCATTATAAAAATCAAAGGAAAACCGCCAACAATACTGGCTGTCTGCAGCGTTTCAAGCCCGCCTAAAAACATGAGCACAAGCGATGGTGTAGCAAGCACAAAAGCCCAGAATAAACGGTTCCACCTCAGCGGTTCATCGTCAATTTCTTTTTGAGTAACCGAAGCTAAAATATAAGAGCCTGAGTCAAAGGTCGTCGCCAAAAAGATGATCGCAAGGATCACGAAAATAGCTACAAATAAACTGCTTGCAGGAAGCTGCGCGATGGTGCCAATAATCGCAGCAGGTGCACCCTGATCATTTAAAACATCAACTACAGAATATTGACCGCTCAGCTGTAAATAAAGACCGAAATTTCCGAGAATCCCAAAGTACAGCGTACAGCCGATGGTTCCGTAAACGAGGGTGCCGACTATCATTTCCCGAATCGTACGCCCTTTGGAAATCCGGGCAACAAACAGTCCGACAAACGGAGCGTACACGAGCCACCAAGCCCAATAAAAGACAGTCCATGCTTCCGGGAATCCTGTTTCTTCAAATTCTCCAATACCAGCAAAAGGCTCTGTCCACATGCTCATTTGAAAAAAGTTATCAGCCAGTCTGCCGATACTGTTAAACATTGTACTTCCAAGAAAAACCGTCGGACCGACAATAAACACAAAGCCAAGCAGTACAAAGGACAGCCACAGGTTAATATTACTTAAAATACGAATCCCTTTACGGAGCCCGCTGTACGAGCTGACTGCAAAAATAATGGTACCTAGCACAAGCACCACTGTATTTAAAGCCATATTTGGCTCGATACCGGTGAAATAGTTTACACCTTCTGCGATCAGAGGCGTGGCAAGAGCCATCGTAGTACCGGCTCCGCCGAGAAGGCCAAACATAAATAACACGTCGACGATCGTCCCAACAGGACCATCCGCATATTTTTTCAATACAGGACGGCAGGCTTCGCTGATTTTTAATACCGGACGCTTTCGCACATAATAAAAATAAGCAATCGGCAGGGCAGGTAAACAGTAAATCGACCAGGCAATCGGTCCCCAGTGGAAAATGCCGTAGGTTGTCGCCCATTCTACAGCTTCCGCTGACTCTGGTTCCAGCCCGAACGGAGGTCCTGTATAATAGTAAGCCCACTCGATTGTCCCCCAATAAAGGACACTTGACCCGATTCCTGCTGCAAAAAGCATGGCAGCCCAAGTTAATGTATTAAATTCCGGCTGTACCCCCCGGCTTCCGAGAACAATCCTGCCATAGCGGCTGAAAGCTATATAAAGTAAAAAAATAAATAGTATCATCCCTATTAATAAGTAAAGAACACCAAAATTTTCTGTAATAAACGTGTTGGCTGAGGTAACTACTGCTTCTCCATAATCAGGAATGAGGACCAGCGGCGCCGCAATGACGATTAATAAAAACAAAGCTCCAAAAAACGTCGGCCAATCCATAATATTCTTATTCATACGAAATCTCCTCATTTTTTGTTAAAATATGTCGAAAAAAAGTTCTTCTTATTTACTTTATCATTAAAGTTTCCCCTGGCAACCGCTGTAATATGTGACGTTATGGCATAATAAAGGAAGAAAGAGGAGCAGCTGCTTTTAAAGAAAATAAGTGAAGAAATACTCCTTGTTTTAGGGCAAAACCTGTATTTTCAGCAGGAAATGAACGGAAAGATGTGGAATGAATGATATAGAAAAAGGAGAGGGCGGACATGCGATTAATCCATAAAGATTATGTTCGGAAAGAGTTTGTAGATTATAATAAACATATGAACGATGGAGCCTATTTTAATGTATTCAGCTCAGCAGGTGCGCAATTTACTAACTCATTAGGACTGGATGAGAAAGGCCGGGAGCGTTACGGAGTTACTATTTTTACATTAGAAACCCATGTCGTTTACGTGAAAGAAATTTTAGAAGGAAAGACATTTAATGTGTATGGAAGGCTCCTTGATTATGATGATAAACGCCTCCATGTTTTTCTTGAAATGAGAAATGAGGACGAAGAGAAACTGGCAACGTGTGAAATTATGCTGATGGCAATTAATCAAAAAGAACGAAGGGCTGGACGGTTTCCAGACGAAGTGCTTGCATCGGTTCGTGAAGCAGCAGCGGAAAGTGAGGGTGAAGATTGGCCGCAGGAAGCAGGCCGGCGTGTCGGTATCCGCAGTAAAAAAGAAAAACAGTAAAAGCAGGGCGGGCTTTGCTCGTCTTTTTCCTTGGCTTGTTGGTATAGACAACTATATGATTAATTTGTTATTATAAAGGTAAATAGGTATAGACCAATGGGGGGCACCAAGAGGAGTGGTAAAGTGACGAAGTCTTTTTTACTTCGAGATGTTAAAGTGATAAATCCAACGCAGACATTAGAGCACGCATATATTGTCGTAAAGGACGGAAAAATTGCGGCGATGGGCGAAAATGAAAACTTCGAACGGGATTTCAGCAAGAATGAATGGCACAGCTTAAAAGAGATAAAAATAGAGCCGGATACTGTGTTAGTACCGGGAATGATTGATGTGCATATACACGGAACGAACAATGCCGATACGATGGATGCGACGCCTGAAGCATTAACAGCAATTGCCAAATCACTTCCATCAGAAGGCACAACTTCTTTTCTTGCAACCACCTTAACGCAAAGTGAAGCTGCTATCACGAACGCGTTAAAAAACGCAGCTGCTTATGCAGAAGGAGAGCAGCCGTCTGACCGGGCAGAAATGATAGGTGTGCATTTGGAAGGGCCATTTTTTACCGCAGAAAAAGCAGGAGCTCAGCCAAAAGAGCATTTATGTGAAGCAGATATGGAGCAGTTTAAAAAGTGGCAGGAAGCGGCAAAAGGGTTAATAAAGTGGGTATCGCTGGCCCCTGAAAAAGACCCGTATTTTCAACTTATACGTTATTTGAAAGACACAGGAGTCATAGCATCAGCAGCTCATTCCAACGCTTCTAGTGAAGAGGTAGAAAAAGCTATTGACCATGGACTCACACATGTCACTCATTTATTTAATGGGATGAGCGGACTTCACCACCGGGAGCCGGGGCTTGCGGCCGCCGCTCTTACCCGGCATGAACTGACCAATGAAATCATAGCAGACGGCGTTCATGTGCACCCAGCTATGGTTAACTTGGCTTACCAGATGAAGGGTCCTTTTGGCCTTTTAATGATTACGGATTCCATCCGCGCAAAATGTTTGCAAAACGGAGAATACGATTTGGGCGGACAAACTGTCACGGTCGAAGGTAACCGTCCGTATTTACCGGATGGAACCATTGCTGGCAGCGTATTAAAAATGAACGAAGCGATGAAAAATATTTTAGCTTATACCGGATGCCGATTTGAAGAAGCAGTAGCGATGACATCCTGGAATGCTGCCTGCAAGTTAGGCACTAAAGACAGGAAAGGTAATATCGCGGTCGATAAAGACGCCGATTTTGTCCAGCTTGGCCATGACCAAGAGGTTATTCGAACATGGTGCCGCGGAACGCTGGCATACGAGAAGGAAGCTTAACCATCGAAGGAGGTGAAAGGAATGGAAATTATTCGCGTAAACAATTACGAAGAAATGAGTGAAAAAGGAGCAGAATTGCTGGTGAGAGAAGTAAGAAATCATCCCGAGATCGTACTGGGCCTTGCCACAGGTGGAACACCGGAAGGAACGTACAAAATATTTATCGAAAAAGCGAAAGCCGCAAGCCTTGATCTTTCCCATATAACGACATTTAATCTCGATGAATACGAAGGCCTCACTCCGGAGCATCCGAACAGCTATCATGCTTACATGAAAGAACATTTATTTTCACCGCTGCAGCTGAAAGAGGCACAAATTCACCTGCCTAAAGGCAATGCTGCGGATTTGGAGGCAGAGGCTGAACGATATGAACAGCTGATTCAAGAACACGGCAGCATTGATCTACAGCTGCTTGGCATTGGCGAGAACGGCCACATCGGTTTTAACGAACCTGGCACGCCTCTTGACTCCCGTACTCATATCGTAGAACTGAAGGAATCGACGAGAAAAGCGAATGCCCGCTATTTTGAAAGAAAAAGCCATGTCCCTAAACGTGGCGTTACGATGGGAATTGCTTCTATTATGGACAGCCTCCGTATTGTGCTGCTTGCTTCGGGTGAGCGTAAAAAACAAGCTATGAAAACACTGTTAGAAGGCAAAATCAGTGAAACATTTCCTGCATCCATTTTAAAACGGCATCCGTATGTTACAATCATAGCGGATGAAAAAGCGCTTTCTGATGTTTCGGAAAACGAATTGAAAAAATACGATGACCCTACACGATATGTCCCTTAACGGGTGGGAAAAAAGAGGTGGAAACCGGATGATTGACAAGAGTTCACCGCTGCCGATTTATTATCAAATCCAAGAAATGATTCGAAAAAAAATGGACGCTGGAGAATGGCAGCCAGGAGATATGCTTCCATCTGAACGCATATTTGCAGAAGAATTTGAAGTGAGCCGTATGACGGTGAGGCAAGCCATTACAGAACTTGTCAATGAGGGACTGTTACGGCGCGAAAAAGGAAAAGGAACGTTTGTAGCCGAAAAAAAACTAGAACAAACGCTGCAAGGTTTAACAAGTTTTACCGAAGATATGAAAGCACGCGGGTTCGAACCAGGTAATATCCTGAATTACTTTCGTGTTTCAGAAGCAAACAGTGATACAGCCAAAGCATTGAATATGAAAGCTGGAGAAAAAGTATACGAAATGCAGCGTATCCGTCTTGCTGATAAAGAACCGATGGCCCTGGAAACGACTTTTATTCATGCAGACTTGATTAAAGGCCTCTCCGAAAAGGTTGCTGGAAAATCGCTGTACAGCTATATCGAAAACGAACAGAATCTGAAAATAGGTTTTGCCAACCAAACCTTAGAATCTGCGATTGCAGCAGAAAAAGAAGCAGAGCTTCTTGGTATTCAAGCCGGCGACCCTATATTATGGATCTCGCGCATGACTCATCTGCAAGATGGAACACCGTTTGAGTACGTCAAATCTGCTTATCGAGGCGACCGCTATAAATTCAGCATCCACATGCCGCGAGACGGACGCTGATGTATTCTTGCAAACGAGTTAGGAGAGAGAAACGGTCCTATGTTTAATAATTATTTTCATGAAATCAAACGTTTGATCAATGAAGTGGAAAAACAAGAAGCAAGGACCATTCAAAAAGCAGCAGAAACAACAGCTGAAAAAGTGGCAGCAGGCGGATTGCTTTATGTGTTTGGCTGCGGCCATTCTCATATGATGGCAGAAGAGCTTTTTTACCGCGCTGGCGGTCTTGTCCCAGTCTACCCGATTCTTGAAGAGAATCTCATGCTTCATAAGGGGCCGGTTCACTCCTCTCAGCTTGAGCGGCAGTCCGGCTATGCGCATTCGTTTATAGAAGAACTCCCTGTAAACGAAAAAGATGTCCTGCTTGTTGTATCAACTTCCGGAAGAAACGGTGTACCGGTCGATGCGGCCCTCCTTGGAAAACAAAAAGGCTGTACCGTTATTGGATTAACCTCAAAAACCTATGCATCATCCCAGCCGTCAAGACATGAAACCGGCAAACATCTTCATGACACTGCAGACCTCATTCTCGATAACCATATCCCAAAAGGAGACGCCCTGCTCCAGGCAGAAACCGAGCCAGAACTCCGCTTCGCCCCAGGCTCCTCGCTGATAAACATCGCTATCCTGCAGGGAATGATGGCCGAAGTGGTCCATCTCCTTGAACAAAAACAAATCGAACTGCCAATCTTTAAAAGCGCGAACATCGAAGGCAGCGACGAACACAACCGAAAAATGGTCGATAAATATAAAAATCAGATACCGCTGTTAAAGAGCTGAACTCTCATCGAGCCAGCTCTTTTTTGTTGTTTAGGAAATTATGTTTTTACAAGTTGTGGATAACTATCTTCATATTGTTTGATCCGCGTCTAGCTTCAGCGCCCAGCCTCTCGGAGGCCCAAGACGGTTTAAGGAACTTTTGCTAGAATCGGGAACATCGTGTTCGCAACGCAAAAGTCAGCACATCCTGTGCAAGCCAGTTCGACGTTGTCACAGGACGTGACGTTCTTAGTCGAACATCCTTTAGGACCCTTCTGCTAAAGACGCACACGTCGACGCACAGGACGTGCTAATGTCGCCAATGCCACAGGACGTGGCGTTTTTGGCGACGAAAGTGCAACGCAGAAGTCACCACATCCTGTGGAAGTAAGAGCGCCTTTCATGACTGAAGAACATTTACCTGTCGAGGCTGATCAGGGCGCTTGCGCTTTTGTTCTGATGTGTAGTGCAGGCGGGGGGAGGTGAAGCAGGGCAAAAATGGCGATCAGTCATGAGAGATTAAGTGAATAAGACCATTGCAACGTTACTATAAATCGTGTACCTTAATGTTAACCTATTAAAATAACAAGTTTACATATGAGGTGCACAAAATGACGTATAATATGACTCCAAACCGTGGAGATTCAAAACCATTTTTTTCCCTAACCTCTTCTGCTTTTTTTGAAAACCCTTATCCTTTTTATGATAGACTACGCTCTATTAATCCTTTATACAAAGGAAATTTATTGAAGAATTCAGGATGGTATGTAACTGGCTATGAAGAAGCGGCAGCAATTCTTAAAGATACGAGGTTTCAAAATCGTATCCCACTTCCTGATACCTCAAAAAAGTATAAACTTCTTAAAAATATTCAAAAAGACATGATGGTATTTAAAAATCCACCGGATCATAAACGATTACGTTTTCTAGTTAGTAAAGCTTTTACGCCAAAGGTTATTGAAAGTTATCGTACTTACATAGAAGAAGCTGCTCTTGACTTACTATACGGCGTACAAAACAGAAAGAGGATAGACGTTGTTTCAGATTTTGCTTTTCCTTTAGCTAGTCTTGTTATAGCTAAAATATTAGGAGTACCAGCAAAGGATCGTTATTTATTTAGAGAATGGTCTATTATCTTACTGCAAACGATTGACTTTACTAGATCAGAAAGGTTATTACAAAAAGGCAATGACACAGTAACTATATTGATTGATTACTTCCAATCACTAATTAAAAAAAGAAAACTAAATCCTCAAAGTGATCTTATCAGTCTTTTAATAAAAGAAGAGGATAAATTAAGCGATGAAGAATTACTATCAACTTCCATTTTACTTCTTATTGCTGGTCATGAAACCACGGTAAATCTTATTAGCAACTCTATTTTTGCGTTATTAAATCATCCAAATCAGCTTAAGAAGTTAAAGGAATACCCATCATTAGCAGGAAGAGCAGTGGAGGAAGTCTTACGTTATGAAAGCCCAACACAAATGATAGCTCGATATGCCTCAGAAACCACCGAAATCAATGAAAAAACGATTGAAAAAGGGGACCAGGTATACATTCTTTTAGGTGCTGCTAATCGTGATTCGAAAAAGTTCCTTGCTCCGAATAAGCTTGATATAACAAGAAAACCTAATCCCCACCTTGCTTTTGGAAATGGGGTTCATTTTTGTTTAGGTGCTCCATTAGCACGTATGGAAACTCAAATTGCCATTCGAATTCTCGTGCAAAGATTACCTGGTCATCAAACGAATACTCCTACGTTGCAATGGAGAAAACTTATAGGTTTTAGGTCATTAGAAGAACTAACAATTACTGTTAACTAACGTCCTATACTTCTTCATTTCTGCACCTTAAACTTACCCAAAAATCAGTTGATAAATCACTACCTATAAGTGTGACAAAAATATGTGGGGTCTGGCCCCAAAATAGGAGGCCAGACCCCAAAAATTTATGATTTATCTTCTGGTTTCTTTCGCCGCATCGCATCAGCAACAAATTCCACATCGGTACCGACAATAATCTGCAAGTCAGTGCTGTTTAGTTTCATTACTCCGCGGGCGCCGTTTCGTTTCATTCGTTCTTCATCAATTTTTTCCATATCATTTACTTTCAAACGAAGACGGGTGACGCAGTTATCAATGCTGTAGATGTTTTCATATCCGCCTAGCGCTGCGACGTATTGATTCCCGATCGCTTCATACTTGTCACCGCCTGCATTCGTATTTGTCATATCTTCTTCGTCTTCGCGACCCGGTGTTTTCAAATCAAGCCCTTTGATCGCTGCATAGAAGACAATATAGTAAACGGCAGCAAACACGAGGCCGATTCCTGCTAATAAGAGCGGCTTTGTGGCTATATTGTAATTTAGGAAGAAGTCAATCGCTCCTGCTGAAAACCCAAAGCCGTGCAAGGTGCCGGCGAAATAGGTGACGACCATCGATGCAGCCGTTAAGGCAGCATGAATCACATAGAGCAGTGGAGATAAGAACATAAATGTAAACTCAATAGGTTCGGTAATCCCTGTAAGAAAAGAAGTAAACGCAAGACCGCCGAGCAGGCCGGCCACCTGAGCACGGCGTTCAGGTTTGGCAGCCATAATCATGGCAAGACAAGCAGCCGGAAGGCCAAACATCATTACCGGGAAGAAACCGGCCATGAAAATTCCAGCGGTTGGATCGCCTGCAAAGAAGCGATTAAGATCCCCTGTTGCTCCTTCAAATGAACCAAACTCAAACCAAACGAGACTATTTAAAACGTGGTGAAGACCGATTGGAATAAGCAGACGGTTTAAAAAGCCGTATGCACCGACTCCAACGGCTCCTGCATCAATAATCCACTGGCCGATTCCGTCAATACCCGCTTGAATAGGAGGCCAGATAAATCCGAAAATCCCGGCCAAAATGACCATAGAACCAGCTGTTACAATAGGGACAAACCGCCTTCCCCCAAAGAAGCCGAGCCAATTTGGAAGCTTAACCGCGTGGAAACGGTTATATAAAAGTCCTGCGATAATCCCGGATAGGATACCGCCAAGAAAAGCCATATCAATTTCTTCATTTACAGCAGTTGTACCTTCCTGCAGAACTAAAAAACCGATCGCCCCGGCAAGACCAGCTGCCCCGTTTCCATCTCGTGATAAACCGATTGCTACGCCAATAGCAAAAATAAGCGGTAAATGATCAAATAAGGCCGCCCCTGCTGCTGCCATAAAAGGAATATCTAAAAAGTCGTCTTGCCCCAAACGAAGCAATAATGCTGCAGCAGGGAGAGTGGCGATTGGAAGCATTAAAGCTTTACCAATCTTTTGTAAAAAACTTAGCATGTTGAGCCCCCCTTGAATAATAGAATGGAAGTGTTGACGTAAGCGATTTCAACTATAAAAATATGATATTAATACTAATAGCATTATAGCACTATTACATATAGTTGTCTATACCACTAGAACACTAAAATGAAAAATTTCATGTTTATAAAATAGTGAGATTCGGAAATACATAGATAGCCCCCCCTTTTTCTTATAGCAAGAAGTGTTATAATAAAATCTAGGATGGAAAAAAGAATGTTTCTGTCTTAAAATAAAGGAATGGCGATTTATGGAAAAAACGTCTGTACAAGCTGAAATAGCCAGCTATACCGGAAAACTCTTAAGGGATAATTTTGGAAAAGGTCCCTCATCGGTTTACGTTTCTATTAAAAAGCCTTTTGTGACCATTCATTTGAGAGATTTTTTGGCACCTATGGAACGAGTGCTTGTCTCACAAGGGAAAACCATGAAAGTGGAAGAAACGAGAGACATTCTCATGCATGAACTTCTTCCAGAAATCAAAGCAACCTTAAAGGTGAGTGCAGATTTATCTGTAAGGGAAATGTATTATGATTGGTCCCTTCAGAACCGTACAGGCATCTTAATCGGCCTAATAGGTGAAGAAGAGGACGAAGATATATTAGAAGATTATGCTGGAAAAGAAGCGATCCACAATGAAATTGCCCGCGTGAGCAAGCAGGCCGAGAAGTTACCTGAGTATGTCGATTCTTGTTTGCTTAATGATAGGACTCTTATTATTGCGCGAACCGGAATTTTAGTTCGAATTGAAAAAGAATTAATCCGTTCTGGGTATGAAGAAGAGCTTAAATTAACGAAAAGACATCTAGAAAAAAGGCTGCTGCATGCTAGTAATTTTGCGACAATTCTTCAAACAAATGTAGCTGACATATTTGTGGATTGGGACTTTAAACTAGATAAGAGCTATATCATTATTATATTACAACCGAATAATAACTAAGGTAGTAATGAGCCGGACAAAATAGAGCTGGACATAAGCCGAAAGGAATGAGAGAAAACATTCTTTTCGGCTTTTTTTGCTCTTGCAAAGGCTTTATTTTCCTAAATCGCTAAAAAATACATGTAGGGGGAACGAAACTGTGAAATTTCTTATTGATCATACGACACAAAAAATACACCGCACCCCCTTTGCAGGGGATGCCTGCGAGCTACGTACGACTCCTCTTGAACAAAGAGAAGGTTCTCACGATGAGAATTATGTGAATAAGTTAGTAGAGGAGAAGAAATATCAAAAGTGCGGCCATTGTTATGACTAAAAATCTGCGCCTCTTAAGAGAGGCAGATCTTTTGAATACGAAAAACACCCCTCACTGGAACTATAAAAAGGTCAACCAGAAATATCTGGCTGACCTTATAATACGAACGCATCCCTTGTCCGTTCACCTCATACAGCTGGTTAAAGCCTATTTTACCGGGTGGTTAATGGGATTTCTTCATAGCGTTCCGGATCCTCGTCGTAGACGCTTCCGTCCGTCATCCCGTCAAGGACGGCATAAAGGCCGGTTTCTACTGTTTTTACAAGCTGCCCGCGTTTTTTCTGTCCGAAGCTGTGCGTTTGTCCTCTGACTTCAAACAGAACCGTTCCGCTTCCGTTTAAAGCAAAGCTGCCAAGCGCTGTTCCGGGCAGATCAAGGCCTTGAGGGTAGAGAGTGATATTGTTAAAAGGCGAGTTTCCTTGCTGCAGCCGATCATAGATGGCGACGTTTAACTGACGGGAGAAGTCATAATTGTAATTATCGGCGTAGCTGCTGTATTTCGATCCTGCTTCACTGTTTGGGTCAGGAACGAATTGAGCGGATATCGACATCGTTACATCTCGGTCAGTATCACCGACTTTATAATGTGGTCCTTGGTGGTGAAGATCGATGAAGGTGTCTACGTTACCGAACTCTTCCTGCAAATCAATGTAAAGATCGCGTATGGTCTGGGATTCCGGATGGATGTACCAGCCAGGTTCACTAGAACTCCCAGGGAAATCCTCGGGCTTAGGTTCATATTGTAAATCTGGATTAAAATCACGGTTCACATCAAATCCCGGATTGTCGCTATAATCATCGCCCTGCAAGGTTCCTGTGTAGTAATTCCAGGAAGGAGAAGCACCTTCTAGCTGCGGAAAATCATCTACAACTTCCTCCCAGGAACGATCATTTCCGCGGCGGTCCAATTCGGAAGCATCCGGGTTCATTTTCGGCACAGCAACAAGGGTCAGCTCTTCACGAATCGCTTCCGCATGTTTGGAACCGCTTGATCCTAGATACTGAAGAATATTGAGCAGGGCATCCGTACCTGTTTTTTCGTTACCGTGAATCTCACTTTCTACCAGCACGACTTTGTCGCCATTTCCTACCCGGGCGCTGTAAATATCACGGCCTTGATTGGATTGGCCGATGACTTCAACTTCCACACGTCCCTGGCTTGTTTGTTCGATTTTTTCAAGGCGTTGTTCCATTTCTTCATAATCCACAAATCCATCAATTTTATATTCCTGCTGCGGCGGGGTGCCAGGGGAGTTTTCCGATTGATCAGCGCTTACGGCAAATGGCTGAAAAATAAGAGCGCCAGCTAACACACTCATTCCCGCTATGCTTTTCCACTTTTTCACTGCTTTTCACCCTTTCTTTATTCTGATTTATATCCTTGGGTTTGGAGCTCATCCCAGAAAGAGGTGTCCGCTTCTTCTATGTCTCCATCTGCAATTGCTGTAATCGCAGCTTCCATTGCTGTTTTAGCTTGTTGAATAAGATAGCCGTTACTTTTTTGGCCAAGCACGTAATCTTCATATTCATGGTCTGTCATCCCGCGCATTTCAAATAAAAGGGTGGCAATGTCATATTCATAAGCGAGGCCGTTCCGAGCGATTGTGTTGGCTGTGCCGCCATTGTATTTTCCTAACAAGCCGTATCCTTTCGACTCGACAGCATCATACACGACAGAACCAAGCTGTTTGGACATTTCCCGAACGTCTTCATCTGCGTTATCATTGGTAGGGTACAGAATCGAACCAGACACATATTCATCTTCAATCGCACTTTGAGTGCCCTGATGATGAAAATCAATCAGGTAATCAATGTCGTATTGCTGCAGCACCTCTTCATGGAAAGCCTTCGTCTCTGGTTCCTCAAGGGTAGTATGATCACGGTTTAAATCCACTTCGTTTGCATTATAGCGGGTCGCCTGGCCGCCTCCTACATAATGGGAAATGTCAAAGTTCACATCCCCCTCGGCGCCATCCACATTTAAACGCGGAACGATTAAAATGTTCACCTCTTCTGCCCAATCTTTCACCTGCTGGCTGTTCGTGCTGAGTTTTTTCGCTATTTCAAGTGCACCTTCTGTAGTCATCGCTTCATTTCCGTGCTGCTGTGTTAAAAACAGAACCGTAGGGTTGTCCGGATTTTCTCCAAACGAAACAAGATGAAGGTCACGCCCCTTTACAGACTGGCCAAAAACATCTACCTCCAATAAATCAGACTGGCTGTCATACCGCTCTAGCTGTGTTTTCATTTCTTTATAACTGGTGAGGCGTTCATTCACAACTTTCCCATTGCCTGGATTGGGTCCTTCTCCCACCGCTTCTGTCACCGAGCCAGCAACTGGCGACAGCAGGAGAGCTGCTGCAAAAACAGCTGACATTCCCGTAGATAATCTCTTTTTTGACATAAAAATTCCTCCTTTTTCCAAATATAGTTTTATCATTCAACTTATTCCTTGCTATTTCCTAGGAGAAAAAGAAAAACCAACAAATGGTCTTAGTACTTAAATGGAAAATAATACAAAAGAGTGAGAGGGATTTTGACTAAATTCCACAAAACAAAACCTTCGTCATAGGAAATTTTCGTAAACAGAAATAATTGTCGCTTAGGTAAAAAAATACACTATCTAAGGACTTGTGTTATATTTCTAGTAAAGATATAGATGAAGTGAGGATAAGTTTGATGAAAAGACGAATATATAGTTGGAAAACTTCTCGTATAGGCATTGACTTAGGAGGGACAAAAATTCTCGGAGCATTAGTGGACGAAGCTGGAAATGTAGTAACATCTTTGCAGCTTCCCACGTTTTCAGACAAAGAAGCTTCACAAAAAGAGCTTCTTTCATCAATTATCTCCATCATCAACCAATTAATAAAATCGGCAAAAAAAGAGGGCCAGACCCCACAGGGAATTGGAATTGCCTCCGCTGGCATCATCGATCAAGGCACACGGACGATTCGTTATGCACAGAGCTTAGGGGTAAAAGATTTTTCTATCGGAAAACAGCTAGAAGATATCTTTCAAATACCGGTCCGTTTATGCAATGACACAGATGCTGCGGCAATGGCGAAATGGCAGAAAAACAACAACAACAGCGATTCATTTATGTATGTTTCAGTCGGAACCGGCATCGGAGCCGGAATCATGAAGGAAGGAGTGCTCTTGCAGGGAGCCGGTGAAATCGGTCATATGACAGTGAATCGAGAAGGCGGGATATGCCCTTGCGGCAACCGGGGGTGCTTAAAGCATTACGCCTCAGGTCCTGCGATGGAAGAAAAAGTACGTACGGGCCACGGACGGTATGCTGAGATGACGATGCCTGAAATAATCGAACGAGCGGAAAATGGAGACACATGGTGCCAGGACGTGTTAAAAGAAGGAGCACATTATCTCGGACTCGCTTTAGTCAATGCAGTTCACTTGCTTCATATCAAAGAAATCGCATTGGGCGGGGGCGTTTTGCAGGAAGGAGAATTTTTTCTAAAGCAAGTACAAACGTATGTCCACCGCTATACTATGCCTTTTATGGCGGAAGGGCTTACGGTAAAACGTTCTCCATTCAAAGCAGAGATCGGAGCAGTTGGGGCTGCCTGCATAATGAGGTAAGTCCTATGAATGCTGAAATAGGGATAAGCCTGATATACCGGTTCGAGAAAACGCTTTAATTTTCATAGCAATGACAACTCCTTTTGTGTACAATTAAATAGGAAGAAATAATGAAAGGAGACTCTTCGGACATGTCTTCTCATCTAAATCAAAAATTGCAAGATATTTTGCAGCTGTCCATTAAAACCCATCAATTTGACCGTGCAGAACAGGCTGTTTCTTATATGAGGAAATTGGCACAAATTGAAGCATTCATCGCAGGAGAATCCTTCCAATCCAGTGCTGCCTCTATCAGCGCTGCCGTTCAGCAGGACAAAATAGGAAGAAACACTACAAGAGACCTTTTAGCCCCTGTAGCAGAAGATTCAGCCCCTGTCCAAACTGTCCGTCATACATATGAACAGCCGCCGCCCATGCATCAGAAAAAGTCGGACATCCTGATGCTGTACTATATAGAGGATGAAAATCTTCTGAAATTTAAAAAATCGCCACAAACCTATGCTGTTTGTGTAGAATTTTTTAGGAAATTTCTCGAAAATTTAGAAACATGGAAAGATAAAGAACCATTTTCCTCGAAGACTTACTACGAGACATTCGCCGAAGACCTGAAAACACTGACCACCTATCAATCATCCACGCTCCGGCAATTTATAACCCTGCTTTTTCGGTACTGCCACAGGCTTGACGTTATAGTAAAGCCAGAACCGCCTCAACGAAGCCGATTTCGCGTGAATCAAACCTTAGATGTAGAAAAAGTAATAGAAGACATCCTAGAACAAAAAATCGTACAGTTGTAGCAGTAGATGAAGAGCTGGATAAACGCGTATCCGCTCTTTTTTTGTTGCTTTTTCATTGGGAGGTAGGGTGCTTAGAATATGTGTGGAAAAGTGCAGCTGGTTTGGGGATATGCACTATTATTTGAGAGAAATGCACAATGTTATGGGAAATATGAAATATTTTAAAGAAATGAGAGCATATATGCCTGCCTTTGTGATCAATGATTCTCCTGTTTTACAGCAGTCACGTCCTTTTTTGGGGCCAGGCCCCTATAATAATAAAACGGAGGAGTTATCCACTGTTATAGCAGAAATATGCACAATATTTAGGATTGTGGCGAACTGGCTCGTTAATCAAATGACAAAGTGAGCAAGTTTATCGACTAACTTTTTGGAATTAATGCATAAAGACATTTTAAATAAAGTTATTAACATGTGGATAAAGGATATTCCGATTATGTCTCCTATATGAGCAACGTTTTCTTAGAAAAGATGAATTTGAAATCATATAGGTCTGCCTTTCCTATATGCACGATATAGAAGAAATATGCTCAACATTATGCCCAAATATGCCTGCCTTTTCGGTAAATATACACATTCTGCAGGTACATCCGATTTCGGGACCAGACCGCCCCCATAATAATAAAGCTGAAGAAGTTATGCACTGTTCGTACAGAGAGATGCACAATTTTATAGAAGAAATAAACAACATTTTCAGATAAATAAACGAAAATCTCATACATATGAACAAAAATACAACGACGAACTAGAAGAGCTCACTACCTCCATTTATAAAGCCGGTGGAAATAAGCACAGTGATTGCAAAGATATGCACATCTTTGCTTCAGTTATGCACAGATTCATTTCGCATCTTTTGCACAGCCCTTACCACTGCGTGACACTCCAAGAAAATAATCTCCAAAAAGTGAATAGGTGTAAAGTATTGTTATTTATTACACATCTCTTCCATTTATTACAGTTGCGTAACAAAAGCTGGATATCTATTGATAGGGGACATAAACCGACATATAATTCATATTGCAAACAGTCACGAATCCTGTCATAAAGGCATTTGAAATCAATGGAGGTGTATGGTCCGCCTTTCTCCGCAATACATAAATGATCGAAGCAACCCAAAAATTACTAGGAAGGTTTTTAGATGAGCGCTCAGTAAGCTCAAAACTTAAAAATAAAACTTCCTATAACTATATAACTACTATGCGGCACTCTTCCACCCAAGAGAAACAGCAGGAAAGAGGCGACACAGAAAATGAAAAAATATATGTTATCCACAGTACTAGCTGCAGCAGTTCTTTTTACCCCCACTATCGCCGATGCTGCCCTTGGCGATCAAACATTAAAACAAGGAATGCGTCACTCTGATGTGACAGAACTTCAGCAATGGCTAAAAGGCAAAGGACACTTAAATGGTTTGGTAGACGGAATTTTCGGCCAGGTTACGGCAAAAGCAGTACGTTCTTATCAAAACAGTGCAGGCATTGGCGTAGATGGTATTGCTGGTCCTCAAACATTTCGCGCGATGGGGATAGGAAACAGTTCTGTTAACGCGAGTGCATCTGCTTCGAACCAAGTCGAATTTTCCCGGACGCTCCGCCAGGGAGCACGTGGAAACGATGTTCGCCAGCTTCAGCAAACGCTAAAAAGTAAAGGCCATCATAACGGAAGCATTGACGGTATATTCGGTCCAGTGACAGCGAGTTCCGTCCGCTCATTTCAGCGTTCTGCCGGCATCGGTGTAGACGGAATTGCCGGTCCGCAAACCTTTACAGCATTAAATGGAGGCAGTGTGAAATCAGCCACAAGCAACGGTTCAAGCAGCAAAACTTCGTCCAATTCTTCTGCTGGATTTACGGACAAGCTTGTATCGAACGCACGCAATTACATAGGATCGCCGTATGCCTGGGGCGGCACGTCTCCAAGCGGTTTCGACTGCAGCGGATATCTTCAGTTTGTATTTAACAAAGCAGGAAAAAGCATTCCCCGTACGGTAGCATCGATTTACAGCGCAAGCACGAAAGTTTCAAGCCCAAGTGTTGGGGATCTTGTTTTCTTTGAAACTTATACTAGCGGCCCGTCCCATGCTGGTATCTATCTTGGCGGCGGCCAATTTATTCACGCAGGCAGCTCAACTGGTGTAACGGTTTCTAATATGAACACTTCTTACTGGAGTCAGCGTTACCTCGGCGCAGGCCGTGTGAACTAAATAAACGAACACCCAAGCGGTCCCTTTTCATATGGGGACGGCTTTTTTCTTAATCTCCGGAAAATAGGTTTTTTGTTTCCTGTTTTAGGAAAACATAAAACTATCAACCTGTGAAAAGAGGAGAGACCCTGTTATGACAGTAGGAACAAAAAGGAAATTAATCATCATTGGAAGCTTTTTATTAGGATTTGGAACACTGGGAGCATTGGATGGAATTATTTTTCACCAGCTCCTTCAATGGCACAGTGTTGTAATGGAAACAAGCCGGCAAGGACAGATCGTTAGTGACGGCCTCTTTCATCTGGCTGTGACAATCACGTTAATTGCCGGAAGTATCGTATTGTGGCTTGCCGGAAAACCAACAGATATTACAAAAGGCATCCGGCTGCTAATAGGTTTCTTTTTGATAGGCGGCGGTATTTTTAACTTTGTTGAAGGAATCATTAATCACCACCTCCTTCAGATTCACCGCGTCAAACCGGGAGATCCTAATGCGCTCATGTACGACTTAGCCTTTTTAGCCAGCGGCATTCTGTTATTTGTGTTCGGCTACTTCATTCAACGAAACACGAGGTCAAAATATGCTGTATAGAATGATCAGTTTTATCGTCATTTTTTCGTTTGTTTCTGTGATGCTGTATTTACACAATGAAAGCAGCCATTACGCTGGTGCGGATGATCATTCCCGTGAAGCTGTTGAAGTTCCTGTTGGTGAACCGGTGCCCAGGATCGCTGGAGAGCTGCAGCAGGATGATATGAATACATGGCTGCTGCAAGTAGAGGTAGAAAATTTCGCTTTTACTCCGGAAAAAACAGGGACAGAGGAAGGAAGCTTGCAGGAAGGACATGCTCATCTTTATGTAAACGGTGAAAAAATAGGCCGTATTTATGGAAACTATCATGATATGGGAGAGTTAAACGAAGGGGACCGCATCCAGGTTTTTCTTACCACCAATGATCATAAGATCCTTCAGAAAAATGGGGAAGTTATTGCTTATGAAGAAAGAATAAAAGCAGAGTGACTGCTTTTTTTATAGAAAGCTTCCCTGTAACTTTCCTAACAAACTTTATAATAAAGTCACATTTTGCCACTAACATGTGCTATAATTCCTATTAGTTTATTTGATTTTTGTCAACATCCGTCGAAAGAACTGGTCGAAAGAGGGATAAAAAGACTAGGGAATACATAGAGCATGCGGAGGAAGAACATGGAAGAAACAATCAGTCTTCAAGAAATATTTCAAACGTTAAAAAAACGCCTGGCCTTGATAATTATTATTACTTTTTTAGCAACGGCTGCTGCAGGGGCCATCAGCTTTTTTGCTTTGACACCAATTTATCAAAGCAGCACCCAGATGCTTGTCAGCCAGCAGGCGACAGGAGCAAGCTCAGCCTTAGAAGCAGCTGGATTTGACACTGATGCGGAATACATAGAAACTTATAATGTTATTATGAAAAGTCCTTACATATTAGATCAAGTAGTAGAAGAACTTGGTACATCCCAGGATGCATCCGAAATGAATGAAAAAATTAACATAACTCGAGAAGACGAATCGCAAGTTGTCACTATAACCGTCGAAGACCCAAATCCTTCTCAAGCGGTTGATATTGCAAACACAACAGCTTCTGTGTTTGAACGGGAAATTGCGGATCTGCTCCGTGTCGATAACGTGGTGGTACTTGCGCCAGCAGAACTCGATGATTCTCCGGTTCCTGTAAAGCCGAATCCGATGCTGAATATGGCCATTGCATTTGTTGTCGGCTTGATGACAGCTGTTGGTCTCGCGTTTTTGCTTGAATTTCTTGATAATACCTACCGAAACGAAGATGACGTGGAAAAAGAACTGGGACTTCCTGTACTTGGAAGCATTCCATTAATTGAAAACAAGAACAGGAAACATGCTGTTACTCAAAAAACGCCAACGAGACGGAGTCGTCATGAGAGAGGACGTGAAAGAATTGGCTCGTAAAAAAAAGCAAAACACCTCTAACCAGCGTAATCTTGTGAAGTGGACAGATCAAAAATCGCCGGTATCAGAACAATATCGTACGATTCGCACCAACATTCAATATGCGTCGGTAGAAAGAGAGATGCAGACCATTCTGATTACGTCTCCGGGTCCTGGAGAAGGAAAATCTACGACTGTGGCGAACCTTGGCATAACAATGGCGCAGCAAGGAAAAAGAACATTAATTATAGATGCAGACCTTCGAAAACCTACTGTACATTACACCTTTCAAACGATGAATATACACGGTTTAACGAATGTGCTCACCCATCAATCGCGTTTTGTAGATGTGGTACAGAAAACGGAAGTAGACAACCTTCATATAATAACGAGCGGTCCAATTCCGCCTAATCCGGCTGAACTGCTGAGTGCCAAAAAAATGGAACAAATTCTCGTTGAATCCAAGCAAGAGTTTGATGTCATTCTTTTTGACGCACCGCCCGTACTGCCTGTAACGGATGCTCAAGTGCTTGCTGCCAACTGCGACGGCAGTATCCTTGTCATAAAAAGCGGACAAACCGATAAGCAAGCAGGTTTAAAAGCAAAAGAACTGCTGGAAAAAGCAGACGCTTCGATTCTCGGTACCGTCTTAAATCAACGAAAAGCTCTGCAGCAGCAGTATTATTACTATTATGGAAAATCTTTATAAAAGGAAAGAAGTCTTCCTATTGGAGGCTTTTTTTATTGGATCCATTCATTTGGAAGATAACATGTTTACAGTTATATTAAGAATGTGAGTTTAACAGGTAGGGCCAGACCCTAAAAATGTTAGAGAGGAAGTAGAGTCTTCGTTCATTAGTAAGAAAAATAGGTGCAGAAGCAAGCGGAAGTGGGGCATAAATGAGGGAAAGTAGTTCATATATACCAAAAGCATGTTCATAAATCCAAAAAAGCAGCTGCTTTCAATTAGAACACTGAAAATATTTCTAGAACAATGGCCCTGTATGTATTAAGAAAAGGTTTCATCCATAACAGGAAAATTTTCACCGATTAAAAGCGGAAACCAAAGGGTATAGCAACAGATGGAGCAGAACAATCTCTACATTAAAGGAGAAATAACATGACGAAAAGAACTTCTAAGATTATTATATTCAGCGCGGCTGCAGCAGCTTTATTAGCTGGAGGCTACTTTTATTACTATAGCAAATTCGTTAGCGGCCCCTCCGTCGAAGATACACCTATTAAAGATAAAAACGTTTCTATTGATCATCAAGAGCTTTTTCATAATGATACAAAAATTGCTTTCATCGGAAGCAGTGTGACAGAAGGGACCGGCGCAAGCAAACCGGACAAGCGATGGACAGAACAATTTACTGCTGTGCTTCAAGAAGAGTACCCTGGCCTTGAAAGCAAGAACTTTGGGGTAGATGGTTATTCCACGAGAAATATAATCGAAGGAATAACAGATGAAGTCGTTCAATATAAGCCTTCCTTCATTATTTTTGAAACAGCAGCACTCAATGATTTTTCAAGGCTCGACCTGCAAACGACGCTAGAAAATATAGCTACTATAATGGAAACTTTTGAATCGGAGCTTCCAGAAACGCATGTCATTATTCAGCCTTCAAATCAAAGAAGAAATGGAGAATCTTACACGAATAACGGAATTACCTATCCGGAATATGTGAAAGAAACAGAATCGCATATAAAGGAGAATGGTTGGAAATATATTGATTTTTGGCCGTATTTTAACGAAACGTACGAAAATACAAACATTACTGTCAGTGATACCTTGAATGTGGATGGAATTCACCCGAATGACCTCGGAAATAAGTTGTGGGCAGAAGCGCTGCTCGACTATTTCAGTGGAAATTCCTTGCAAGCTTCAGGAAATGAGGAGAAATAACAAAGAATTTCCTGGGAAATAGATTTAATTTGTCGTTTGATATCTTACTAAAAACCGCAAACTTTCCTGCCGGTCTTTTCATTCCTTATTGAAACAGGCATACTGAAAGAAATAGACCATAGCAAAAGGGAGAGAGTTTTTGTGGTACAGTTTGAGCAATCGAAGGCTTTAAAGCGGCTGCCTGAACAATTTTTTGCCGGCCTGGTGAAAAAGGTGGAACAATTAAAGGCAGAAGGGCACGATATTATCAACCTGGGACAGGGCAATCCAGATTTGCCAACTCCACCTCATATTATCAAAATGCTGCAGCAAGCAGCAGAAAAACCGGAAAACCATAAATATTCCCCATTTAGAGGACGGAGCGAATTAAAGCAGGCAACCGCACATTTTTATAAAAAAGAATACGGCGTAGAGGTGGTTCCGGAAACGGAGGTAGCTTTATTATTTGGTGCAAAAACCGGCCTGGTGGAAATAAGTCAGTGTCTGTTAAATGAAGGGGATACTGCCTTACTTCCTGACCCTGGCTACCCTGATTACTTATCCGGAACTGCCATAGCGGATGCCGATATAAAGACAATGCCGCTGCTTGAAAAAAATCATTTTTTGCCCGATTACACAATCATTCCCCAAGAAATACTAAAAAATGCTAAATTAATGTTTTTAAATTATCCAAACAATCCAACCGCTGCGACAGCAGACAAAGCATTTTTCGACAAAACAGTAGAGCTGGCCAAGCAAAATGAAATATGTGTCGTTCATGATTTTGCGTACGGCGCTATCGGATATGACGATAAAAAGCCGCAGAGCTTTCTCCAGTCAGAAGGAGCAAAAGAAGTGGGAGTGGAAATGTACACGTTATCTAAAACCTACAACATGGCAGGCTGGCGCGCCGGCATGGCAGTGGGCAATTCTTCTGTTATTGAAGCAATTAATCTACTCCAAGATCATTTGTATGTCAGCTTGTTTGGTGCCATTCAAGAAGCAGCCGTTCATGCGCTTACGGCCGATCAAAGCCCCGTCCAGCAGCTGGTGGATATATATGAATCAAGACGCAATGCTTTTGTCGAAAAAATGCACGATATCGGCTGGGACATCAAAGCCCCTAAAGGCACCTTCTTTACCTGGCTCCCTGTCCCGGATGGTTATACGTCCGAGCAGTTTTCAGACCTGCTGTTAGAAAAAGCTCATGTCGCTACAGCACCGGGGAGAGGTTTCGGCGAACACGGAGAAGGGTATGTCCGTGTCGGACTTCTCGATTCTGAAGAAAGACTGCGCGAAGCAGGCGACCGTATCGCGGAGCTGTCCCTTTTTGAAAAGAAGTAAAATGGTATTTCGCTGATACTTTTACCAAAATCGATTGAATCGACAAATTTTTCGCTCGTTATGACAACAAATTCGCTGGTAACGCAAAGGAGCATGAGCCAGACCCTCCACATGCTGTGGTGGGTCTGGCTTTTTGGCAGTTCACATATTCTTGAATTCTGTTCATATCAGGGGGGGGAAGTAGTGCAAAACACCTGAAAGATGTGCAAATCTCTCTGAAAGCAGCACATAACTGCTCAAATTCTATACATATTGCCCAAGGCCAGCGCCCCTATGAAATGTGGAGGGCCAGACCCCGCGCGAAAGAAAGGGAGAAATCTTGAGCAATAAGGGAAGTTGCTCAAGAAGAGGAGAAAAATAGTAAATAAAGGTAGAAAGCTGTTCATATCCGGAGAAAAGTAGTGCAAAACCATCTGAAAGATGTGCAAATCCCTCCGAAAGCAGCGCATAACTTCTGGAAACACGGAGCAACCTGACTCCAAAGCAGCTCAGATTCCAAGCCGCCAGCACGCCTTTATAAAACATGTAGGGCCAGACCATAAAACAAAAAAGGGGCCCATACCTGAGCCAAAACTACGCAAATCCACCTTAACCCAATGCATATTCGCCAACAACGAAGCACCAGTTGATTTACACATTGTGGAGGGTCTGGCCCCGGGCTAGGCCCCTCCCCCAAAAATGAAACCAGCGCACTTTTACTCTGCTTTTGCCTTTTTCGAAGCTGCCGATGCGTTTTGTTGTTTCAGGTACCAGACCACGTGTTCGAATGGAATACGGTTATGCCTGATGTTGATTCTTCGTCTGTAAGGTCTGAAATTCGCCTCAATCAGATAGACATTCCCTTGTTTATCAACTGCCAAATCGATTCCTAAGTCAATTACTTGAGGGAACTTCGCTTCGATTGTCTTCGCGATTTGGATACTCGCTTTTTTGATGTTCTTTCTAGTTTCATTACTAATTAGTGGCTTTAATTTATATTTAACACGTCCCCCCTGATCGAGGTTTGTGATGTTGTCACATTTATTGGCCACTCTGGCGATCATTCCGGTGACCTGCCAGCTGCCGTATTTATTTTTCTGAGGAGATATCCGGAAATCAAATTTTTTCCCTTTATATTTATCGGAGTCAATCGCTTGCTGAACGAGAAATTTTTTAGGAGTAGTGAACGTCTTATGAAAGTATTCATACAGCTCTCCTTTTGCGATTTTCACTACTTTTTCTTTAAAATTGGCTACATGGGATATTGTGAAGCCTTGTTTTGTTTGTTCGATGACATAAATATTATTTCCTCGAGAAGAGCGAACTGGTTTAATATAAAGCTTATTGTAACGGTCTAACATCTTAACCACGGTTAAATAAGAAAGCATGTTTGTTTCCGGTAAATATGGCGCTGTTTTTTTGTTTGAGGCTAGATATTGGTATATTTTATACTTGCTCCGTTCATAGTTGGTAACCGCATGGAAAAACATGATGCCATCTTTTTTTCTCAGCTGTTTAATTTTTTTAATAGAATTCTCGTTTCGTAAATAAGAACCGACGCGGTACACGTTTACTTTAGGAACGGGGATTTTTTTCTTAACGAGCTTATCCTCGGCATAAGAATATACGTAGCCTCTTGCTGTCTTGCTTTTCAGAGAAACATTTTTCATGGTATAAAAACAGAGGTTGACTTTATTATTTCGCGCCAGTTTCTTATAAAACTGAACCGTTGGATGAGGCTCTTTTGCCAGGATGTGTTTGATCACTCTAGATGATAATATAATTCCTATCAATTTTTAACTTCCTCCTTTCAAATGAGTGTTGCCAAGCTTTGCATCTTGAAGCGTAAATCATTATTTCTTTTTCGTTGCTTTTCGTTTAGAAAGAGATTTAGCGTACAGCAGGACATTTAACATCGATTTTTCTAACGCTTTGCTGCCATAGGCCTTGTGTAAAGATACTTTGGCGCTTTGGCTGTTACACTCGATAAACCTGATGTTGTAGTCTTGGTCCAGGGCAAAATCTATGCCCATTTCCGCGAACTTTCCAAATTTATTTTCCGTTTCTCTATACACTTTGTTTAAAAAGTTTTCCATTTTAATATACAATTTTGATTGTTCCGTTTCTGATAGTTTTAGAAACTTAAACAACTCATCAAGTGTCATCGCATCAGAATGGGTAGTCACAGGAGACTTTTCTTTCCCCAATCTGGCGCTGATGCCGCAGATTGATATGGTGCCATAGGGGGTTCTCTGCAGTTCAGCCCGCAAATCGATCCGCCTTTTATTAAGCTTGAGCAGATCTATGGCTTCTTGGATCATAAACTTTTTCCCTTTGTAAAACTTGTTGATAAATTTAAGCGTATCTTCTTTTTTCTTAAAAGTAACAGTTTGAATTTTTTTCTGAGAAGCATTGTAATACCTGAATTGATATCGGTTATCCGGCAGCTGCTCTAACAGGACAACATTTTTTCCTTTTCTTCCGATAAGGCCTTTTAAATAGATGTGCCGGTGTTTTTCCAGCATGTCGAATAAAGTATCTGGATCTTTATAAAGAATCGATTTCTGCAAGTGTTTTTCTAATGATATAACTTTATTGAAATAGTTATACACATCCCAGTTTCCTAAGGGGGAAGGATTTAACAGGGATGATTTCTTTTTCTTCAATTGATACTGAAAGGTTTTATAACGCTTTTTGTACTTTTTAGCGACACCTCCGCGCCGATAAAAAAAATCGGGATAAGGGAAAATATCTTTTTTCCATTTACCATCGGAATAATCATAGTAGATACCTGTTATGAGTTGGTTTTGTATATCTATTGTATTGATAGAGAATAAAAACATGTTAAAACCAACATCTTTATTCATTTTAATTAATGTTTTCGTGCGAAAATGAGGCCTTTGTTCGGAAAGGGCCCGCATAGTTTTAGGGGATACTAACACCCCGAAATAATCTTTTTTCTTTGTTTTGTCTTTGTTCATAGCCAGCTTTTTTGCGTATTCTACATTAGTAATCTTAGGAATAGCCAAAGGTTCTTCTCCTCCTGAGTGTTTGTTTTCATCCACATCCAACATTTTATTCACCCCTTTACATTAGACTTAGATATCCTATGCCGATTGGACGTTTTACGGATGGATATATATAAGGGTGCAAATACCTGTTTTGAGAAAAATGGGTGGGACTATGTTTTAATAAAAAAATTCCGGAAAACCCTCATAAAAGGCTTCTCTGGAATGTGTTTTAGTTCGTCTTTGCATACCCTGAAAAAATTTCTTCAATATGGTCATGAACCGGAATGCCGAGTTCTTTCCACGTGCTTTTCTTTTTTTGCTTGGACATAGAAGATAGGGATAGCTGCTATCAGCTTTTCATAGTATTCTATTCCCTGCTTGACATGAGAGTGCTCCCAAAAATAAGAGGCCAGGGTGTGTAAACTATTTTAATAGCGGTTCCTGCATTCTTCTCGTTCTAATTCCAAGAAGCTGTTATAAGGAAACTCTTCCAAAAAGTCCCTGTTGTATTATTGTTCTGCTTCCTGCAGAAAAGGAATTCGCTCGGATACAGGAGCGTTTTCTTTTGTATGAAGCAATTGATAGAAAGTGTCCACGTTCAGGTCAATACCCTCTCCAACAATTCTAAAGAGCTCCCTCCGAGTCTCCGAACTTTAAATCTCTATTTACTAGGTCTACAATTTTGCTCATTAAAAAATAAAGGTATTGAATTTTGGCGACTACATTCTTCCAATCAGGTATTATTACGAGGCCCAAGTTCGGGATGACCAGGATGAAGAATAGACGACGATTATCAGAGAAATCTTTAGAAACAGCCGAAATATTTATGGTCAAATAAAAATAAAAAAAGAGTTTGAAAGCTTGGCTGTACGGTATTTAGAACCGAGAACCCAAAAAGGTACTAAGACAAACCAAAAACTTTTAGAACATTTTATATTCAGAATATATTGACAATATTTGCTGATGTGTTAGTATATACATAATACTTGAATCATGTTTCAACTTTAACCAGAAAGAGTGACATTATGACAAAACTAAAAAAAAACGAGAACGAAAAGTTAGAACCGAGAACCCAGAGAGGTATGAAGACTAAGCAAAAACTTTTGGAAGCAGCTGAAATTATTTTTGGAGAAAAAGGGTTTTTTCAGGCAGGGATTGTAGATATAACACAACAAGCAGAGGTGTCGATGGGTACATTTTATACCTATTTTAAAACGAAAGAAGATATTTTCAGAGAGTTAGTAATGAGTATGCAGCAAAATTTGAGAAAAGAGATTAGAATCGGCACAAAAAATATCGTGGACCGAATTGAACTGGAGAGGGAGGGTTTTCGAATCTTCTTGCAGTACCTGGAAAAACACAAGTATTTGTACCGCTTGTTCAGGCAAGCTGAATTCGTTGATGCACAGCTTCACCGGGATTACTTTGAGACCTTTTCTAGAGGATATATTAGTGGTCTAAAAAATTCCATGGAAAAAGGGGAAATCAAAGAATTCAACCCAGAACTAATTGCTTACAGCATGATGGGAATTGCAGAATATATTGGAATGAAATGGATTATATGGGAACAGAGGGAAATAACAGATGAACTAATTGATGAATTGGTTTCCTTTATTAAAAACGGTATTGATTATCCTTAATGTATTAATTAGGTATTTCTACTATAAAGAAATACTTAATATAAAAAAATTTATCTTAAAGAAGGGAGGAATGAAGTTGGACTACTCATTATCTGAGGAACAAAAAATGTTTAGACAAAGCGTCCGACGGTTTGCTCAAGAAAAGGTCGCTTCATTAGCAGAAGAAATTGAAGAAAGCGGGAACTATCCGGATGAATTACTACAGATGATGAATCAACAAGGAATTATGGGGTTACCGTATGAGACAAAATATAACGGAGGTGGTGGAAATTTATTGATGATGTGTTTGGCAATGGAGGAACTAGCCAGTGTCTGTGCCAATACAGCCATGGTCCCAACAACGCAGGAATTGGGTGCGATGCCAATTGTGGTTGGGGGTAGTGAGGAGCAAAAACAAAAATATCTCCCAAAAATTGCAAGTGGTGAATCAAGAATATCTTTTGCTCTCACTGAACCAGAAGCAGGATCTGATGTTGCATCAATGAGAACGAAAGCTCATTTTGACGGCCGAAATTATATCGTCAATGGTGTTAAACGATTTATTTCTTATGCCGATGTTGCCGATGTGATGTGCGTGTTTGCCAAAACAAAAACTTTAAATGAAGAAAATGTATCCGCTTTCATAGTGGACAAGAATACTCCGGGAATTACAATCGGAAAAAAAGAAAATAAAATGGGATTTAGAGGTTTTTCGTCATGTGAAGTTTATTTTGAAAACGTGATGGTTCCACCAGAAAATAGATTGGGGGAAGAAGGTGATGGATTCAAAATTGCAATGAAAACTCTTGATAAGACGCGACCGCTTGTAGGGATATTAGCAGTGGGCTTAGCGCAGGGAGCACTGGATACAGCGATTGCTTTTACTAAGGAAAGAAAGCAGTTTGGACATACTATTTCCCAATTTCAGGGTCTTCAATGGATGATGGCGGACATGGCTATGCAGATAGAAGCAGCAAGGCAGTTGGTCTATAAATCCGCATATGTGATTGATCAGGGGGAACTGGGTGGTGCTAAATATGGTGCGATGGCAAAATGCTTTGCTACAGATGTTTGCATGAAAGTTACCACAGATGCAGTACAACTGCTTGGCGGAGTAGGATATATGAGAGAGTTTCCCACAGAAAGATATTTCAGGCAGGCCAAGTTACTGCAAATCGTTGAAGGAACTAATCAAATTCAGCGAGTGGTTATTGCTAATCAATTGTTGAAATAAGCAGATAGACTTTCCAGAAATTAACCAAGGCAAAAAGAAAAGATGATTAAAGGAAAGTTTAATTCCTTTTAATCAAAGGGGGTATATAGTATGGAAATTAACAATATGCATGGGAAAGTTCAAAAGTCTGGGGAAGGACCGGTCTGTGATTACGATGTTGTTATCGTTGGTGCAGGGTTCGCGGGATTGTACGCCCTCCATCATTTGCGAAACGAACGCGGGTTTTCAGTACGTGTCTACGATGCAGCCGGTGGTGTTGGTGGCACATGGTATTGGAACCGCTATCCTGGAGTGAGAGTTGATATCGAAAGTGTAGAGTATTCATACTCGTTTTCGTACGAACTCCAGCAGGAGTGGGAGTGGACTGAGCGGTACCCATGTCAAGCAGAGGTATATAGTTACCTCAATCACGTTGCAGATAGATTTGACTTACGCCGGGACATTCAACTAAATACTCGGGTCAATTCTGCCATTTTTGATGAAACGACGAACCAATGGGTGGTTGAGACAGATAAATGTGAACGCGTAAGGGCGAGGTTCGTTATTATGGCAACAGGCTTTGTGTCTGCTCCAAACAAACCGGATTTTAAAGGACTTGAAACTTTTAAAGGAAAGCAATATCACACCGCCAAATGGCCTCGCGAAGATGTTGACTTTACGGAACAGCGGGTTGGTGTCATAGGCACAGGCTCCTCTGCTGTACAGTCGATCCCGTTTATTGCAAAGGAAGCGGCTCATTTAACCGTCTTTCAGCGGACTCCAGGCTACATCGTTCCTTTACGGAATTGCCCAATGCCTCCGGAATACCAGAATTCGGTGAAAGCGAACTATGGTAAATGGAGGCGTATTGAGCGTACCGCCTTCGGGGGCTATGTTGCGCTAAACTTCGAACCAGGAATGCCTAATAAGAAGTCTGCATTGGAAGTAACTCCCGATGAAAGGTTAGCAGATTACGAAAACCGATATAAGTCAGGCGGTTTAAGCTATTATAACACATTTCCTGATGTTTTTACCAATAAAGAAGCAAATGATACCTTGGCCAAGTTTATTCAAGAGAAGATGCGTCAAAGGATTTCCAATCCGGATCTAGCTGAGATATTGATACCCAAGGATTATCCTATCCTGTTGAAGCGTCTCGTCGCGGATAATAATTACTTAGAGACGTTTAATCAAGATAACGTTTCATTGGTTGACGTTAAGAAATCTCCTATTGAAAAGATCACACCTAATGGCGTTATGGTAGAAGGGAAAGAGTATGAGTTTGACAGTATCGTATTCGCGACAGGCTTTGATGCGGTCACAGGTGCCATGACCAGGATCGATATAAGAGGGAGAGACGGCCTATCACTCAAGGAGTACTGGGAAAATGGCCCACGCAATTATTTAGGATTCATGACTTCGGGTTTTCCAAATCTCTTCATGCTCGACGGTCCAGGGAGCCCTGGTGCGTTTTATCAGCCTATACTTCTCGTTGAGTATCAAGCCCAGTGGGTCGGTAGTTGCCTCGAATATTTGAGCAGGCGAAGTCTTACATGTATAGAGCCAACTGCTGAGGCAGAAAATGAGTGGGTGACTCATAGTGCCGAAGTGGCTAATCAGACACTTTTGCCTAAAGCTGACAGCTGGTATATGGGAGCGAACATCGAAGGTAAAGCACGCGTAAGTATGATGTATATCGGTGGTTTTCAAAACTACAGCAGACAATGCGATGCAGCTGCGATAAATGACTATAAAGGGTTCTCATTATCCACTAAGGCTAATAATACCATACCTGTCAGTAAACATTAAACAACCGAAATTCAGGTTCCTGCCCTGTGTGGGCGGTAGGTCACAAACAGGGCAGACCTTGTAAATTTTTTTAATCGGTATTATGTACAATACTCATGGGTTTATAGAAAAAAGGGGGGATTAGTATGGAGTTCGTTACATTAGAATTAAAGGAAAAGCATATTGGAGTCGTAACAGTGAACCGTCCACCGGTCAATGCAATCAATGCAAAGGCCTATCAAGAAATAGCTGAAACTTTTTATTCCATTAATGAACGAGATGATATCCGTGTCGTTGTATTCCGTGCTGAAGGGGAAAAAGCGTTTATTGCTGGAAATGATTTGAATGAATTTTTATCTATGAATCCAGAAAATGCGGATAATCGAATGCAGAAAGTCCGTGAGAGCTTTTGGTCTGTTTATGATTGCAGAGTGCCAGTGATTGGTGCGATTAATGGTCATGCCCCTGGAACGGGACTCGCCTATGCAGCAGTCTGTGACATCTTGGTCGCTTCGGAGAATGCTACCTTCAGTCTTCCAGAAATCAATGTAGGGGTGATGGGTGGTGCAAAGCATCTCTCCCGACTTGTCCCGCAAATGGTTGTTCGTTATATGCATTATACTGGTGAGCAGATTTCTGCCAGGGAAATGAAAGAGTACGGCGCTGTTTTGGAAGTAGTCTCATCAAACCAGCTGGAAGAAGCAGCATATGAAGTAGCTCGAAAAATTGCCAAAAAGAGTCCGATTGCGATTAAAATGGCCAAAAAAAGTTTGAACACCATTGAATATATGGATTTAAAAGAAGGCTACAAGTTTGAACAGGGTTTGTCGAGTGAACTTTCAGGTTATGAAGATTCAAAAGAAGCGGTTCGAGCGTTCTTTGAGAAACGTGAGCCTGTATTTATAGGAAGGTAAAATACTAGTTTAGGAAGGAGGAGTGCGAATGAGCCTGCCGTTGCCATCGTTTTTTCATCTTCGGACCATTCCGCAATATTTGAGATATCATGCCGAACAAATTCCGAATAAGACGGCTATAGTAGCTTGGAGTGGAGTAAAAAAGGATAAAGTACGTTTAAGTTATAAGAAACTAAACCATTTTACTGATCGTCTGGCTAATGCATATCAAGGGCTGGAAATCAAAAAAGGAGAACGGATTGCTATTTTTTTGGATAATGAGCAAGGGATAGAGTGTATCCTTAGCTTCTATGCTGCTCATAAAATGGGGGGAGTTAATGTTCCGATAAACGTAAGGTATTCTGAGTCGGAGCTGCAGTATATTTTGGGCCATTGTGAAGCATCATCTCTAATTACTTCTATAAACCTTCTTCCAAAAATAAAGAGGATTGCCAAAGAATGTCCGAGTCTTAGACGAATTATTATTACAGATGAATCTCCATTACAATCTTCCACATCTAATGCTGCCATTCAGATATATTCTTTTCAGAGTCTCATGGAAAATGAAAATACTTCACCTCCTTCCGTGTGTGTGCTGGAAAATGATACTGCTGATTTCCTGTATACTTCGGGAACAACGGCTCGTCCAAAAGGGGTTATACATACCCATGGAAGTGCCGTGGCCACTGGTTATTCAGTTGGGGGAGCGTTGGATCTATCTGCAACGGATGTATATCAAAGTGCATTTCCTTTTTTCTCAAGTTCAGGCTGTCATTTCAATTTACTTTCTGTACTTGTTAATGGGGCAACAATGGTTCTTGAGCGTAAGTTCAATGTGGAAGAAACTTTAAGAACGATGGAAACGGAAAAAACAACTGTTTATGTAGGAGTTCCAGCTGTTTATACCTATATGCTGGAGTCAAGTAAGATTTCCATCTATCAACTATCCTCTCTACGGCTACTTGACTATGGAGGTGCACCGATGCCCAAACAGGTGATTTTAGATCTATTTAAGGCTTTTCCTGGCATCGAATTGAGGCAAACCTATGGTTTGACAGAAGCGGGACCAGCAGGCACATATTTACCAGGTAAATATGCATTGGATAAATTAGGTTCAGTGGGAAAAGAAGGAATGCCCTTGATTGAAATCAAAATTGTCGATGATAAAGATCAAGCTGTAGGACCCAATGTGATTGGGGAGATTTGCTATCGTTCTCCAGCAAATATGAAGGGATATTTCAAAAATGATGAAGCGACGAAAGAAACCCTTCGGAATCATTGGGTGTATAGTGGGGATTTAGTTTATCGTGATGAAGATGGATTCATCTATCATGTCGATCGAAAAAAGGACCTGGTTATCAGGGGAGGTTTTAATATTTCCAGTCTGGAAGTGGAGAACTGTCTGTACCAACATCCAGCTATTCTAGAGGCTGCGGTTATAGCTAAACCACATAAGAATTTAGGTGAGGACATTAAGGCCTTTATAGTATTTCGTGAAGGGGAATTCGCAACAATCGAGGAAGTTATTAGATTTTGCAAAGAGAGATTGGCAGACTTTAAGGTTCCAAGGGACTTTGAAATCATCGATGCATTGCCGAGAAACCCCATGGGAAAGGTGCTTAAAAGAGAGCTGAGAAAACAATATATAGAAAGTTAAAAATATTTAAAAATTTAAGGGGGTGATAATCAGAGGTTGAGGATAAAATTTCTTTTGAGTAAATTTGTATACTTTTGCTTGCTTAAAAGTTCTAAAAAATAAGAATCGTTGATTGGGAGGTAAATATTTATGGCTGCTGGATTACGAATTACAGCGGTGGATTGCGGTCCTTTGGATATTGACAAAGGTATACTTATGACTGGGGCAACTGGGAAAATAGATGTAGCGTCAAGTGTTTATATTATAGAACATCCAGAAAAAGGATTAATCTTGTTCGATACGGGGATTAATTATAATGTTGCTGATCCAGAAGCGGCGGTAAAATATTGGGGTCCTGGAATGCGTGAGGCATTAGGTTGTAAAATGACCCGAGATCATGCAATAGATCGTCAACTAATGAAATTGGGGTATAAAACAGAAGACATAAAATACGTAGTAATGTCTCATTTACACCTAGATCATGCTGGAGGTATGTGCCATTTTCCCAATGCCACTTTTGTCGTGCAAAAGAACGAACTACGTTATGCATGGTGGCCGGATTCATGGACTAGTCTAGTTTATTGTTTAAATGATTTTAAGGATACAAGAGGATATAATTTTTTACAAATTAATGGAGATGTAGATTTATTTCAAGATGGCTTGATTCAACTTATTACAACTCCGGGCCATTCTCCAGGACACCAAGCCATGATAGTTAGATTGGAAAATCGAGGTCTTGTATGTCTGGGTGCGGATACGGCTCACCTTAAAGAAGCGTTTCAAAATATGGCCCCAATGCCTTATGATTGGAATGCGGAGATTCTAAGTGATTCTTATATGAAGCTTCGAATTCTCGAAAATTCAGGTATACCAATTTATCTTTCACATGATCCAAAAGATTTTGCGGAATTCCCTAAAAATGGTGAATGGGCTGATTAAATTAATAGGAGAATAAAAACACTAGCGTTGAGGTTATACCCTAATTGACAATTATAAAATGTTTTTAAGCTTTTTAAAATAGCTATAAAATAGTTAAATAGGAGGGAACGTACATGCCATATTTAAATGTACAAATTCTAAAAGGTGCATCGACCGAACAAAAGGAAGAGGTTATTGACGGTGTAACGAAAGTGATAAAGGAAGTGCTTGGCAGTAAGCCGGAGTCTACCTTTGTGGTTATTCAAGAAGTCGACAGTGAGGATTGGGGAGTTGGAGGAAGGACAATAAAGAGTATCAAGCAGAATTCAAAATAAGATAGATTGAAGCTAGTAAAATCCAACAGACAGTATTTAATTATGAATCTAGACAAAAACATAAGATGAGTAGGTCCTTCTACTCTTCTTATGTTTATTTAAAGAAAGTTGTCCTTTTTTTAAGCTATCTTTTTTTACGAAGACAGTGCGGTGGAGGTCAAGGTGTGGATGGATTTAAGCCTGTAGATGAACTAGTAGAAAACTCTAGGTGTTGTAGTTGGTGTATCTCGTGGTGTTGAAAATAGTTCTAATAGATAAGAGAATAGTAATGAATTGTAATATATATCTTAATAGAAACCTTCTATAAAGCTATTGAATACAATCTTGATACTAAATTTATTGCTTTAATATATGAAGAAATCAATGCCCGGGGTCTTAAAATAGGCCAAAATATGATGTAGATTAAAACAAGGTATTTAAGCTCTCAAAAAAGCCTAAAAATAACATTTTATTTTTATCAATTGAAACCCTTCTATCAACCTGAATATCCTCTCGACTTGGTGTTACATCTCTACTTGGATGCTGATGGCAATGATAACTGAGGCAGCATTATTAAGGATATCAGCTTTCAGGGATGTACAACACTTGCATTTAATGATCCAATATGTTCTCTATAAACAGCAACCATCTTGTTTTTTGTATTTAAGCACATAACAAATAGTACCTATCTATCATCATCTCCTATAACGTTCTGGGATGTCAGCTGCATCCTCCGGCATGCGACTCCTTGATCTCCACCTGAGTTATTACCGAGATCGGCGTCTTTGAATACAAAAAGGACAGAATGATCGCCACCTTAGAAGAAGTCCGTGCCCGAACCGAAGCCTTTGATATTCATGAACATTAAACAGGAATTTAACACATAAATAGCGAATTATAGTATCACTGGGTTGAGCAATCGCATATTGCAACGTACCATGAACTTAGCAGCATAAATAAAATAAAGACAAGAAGAAAGAGGAGGAGATCATTCATGCAAACGCAAGAAAAAGAAACATTATTTAAAGAAGCAATGGGGAATTATCCAACCGGTGTAACTATCGTGACAACAAGTAATGAAAAAGAAGAACCAGTAGGACTAACCGTTAACTCCTTTGCATCCGTCTCCCTGTACCCGCTTTTGGTCCTTTGGTCGATTGACCACAAAGTGTCTTCCCTGGATGCCTTCAAAAAAGCAGATGGCTTCGCCGTTCATATTTTAGCCGGAGAACAGGAGGACCTTTGTAAAACCTTCGCCAGCAAAGACACCGACCGATTCGGCACATGCGAATGGGGCATTTCAAAGCACAACCTGCCGGTGATCGCCGACGCTTTCTCCGTCTTGGAATGCAAAACATTCAAGCAAGTAGAAGCAGGCGACCATACCATTTTGATCGGTGAAGTGCAGGATATTCAAATCAACAAAGACAAAGACCCAATGCTCTACCACCGCCGAAACTTCGGACCGATTCCAGCCGAATTTCATGCGAAGTAGAGTTGGATAAGGTGTGTGAGATCGCGGGCTGGAGAGTTCGCTGAATGCTCGATTTTCGCTGATAAGTGGACGAAAATTGATCGAATCACAAATTTTTCGCTCGTAACACAAAGGTGCCGCTCGATAAAAACGATAAGGGCCAGACCCCCGCAAGAATGTGGAGGGCCTGGCCTTTTTAGGTGTGGCGGTGAAGGTAAAGCGTGGTTGTGCATAAAGGAGTGGAAGTTGCGTATAAGTTTGGGAAAGTCGTGCATATACGCTCTGAAATTTTCGCATAAATTCCGGAAAGCAGTTCGAATTCAGAGAAGGCTGCATACTCATTAAATCAATATGTGTAGTGCCAGGCCCTGGAAAAGGGAAGATGATGCATCCTATGAAGTTGAGAAATGGTGCATAAATGAAGAAAAGTCCATCATAGGTCAGAGAAAGTCGTGCATATTTGATCCAAAGTAGCACATATCGTTTAGATCGTGGTGCAAATGCGTCAAAATTCTCATCATAATATGGAGGGCCAGACCCTGGAAAAAGAGGGGAAAGCTGAGCAAAAGTATCCGAAAGTACGTCATAAATTTAAAAAAGCAGCGCATACCCCCTGCCAATTAACGCATAAACCCTTCAAATGAAAGCATATTTGCTCCAAACTAACGATAAGCACGGCAACTCTTATCTCCAACTGACTGCAGGACCACCACAGCCATTTCTCCTTTAAACAGCAAAAAGCCAGACCCGCCATTTATGTGCGGGTCTGTTCCTTTTACATCGATCACTACTGTGTTTAGAACCAATACTCTACTGCGTTTTAAGAATTAGTAAGTTCTTTATTATACTTTTTTAAACGATCATAAAAAGCCTGACGGGAGATGCCTAACAATTGTATCGCTTTAGAACGATTATTATTTGCTCGTTGCAGAGCTTCTTTTATTAAAAAGATCTCCAGTTTTGCTTTATTTTCTTCTAAATCAAGAGAATCAGAGTTTTCCAAGAGGGTATGTGAATTTAATGCAGCTTCATTATTAGGTTCTTGATGCTTTTGTTGTATTCCAGTTGTCATGAGTGCAGGGAGGTCTTGTACTTGTATATTCTTTGATTCTGATAAAATGTAGCCGTGTTCCAACATACTTTTTAATTGGCGTACGTTTCCAGGCAATGGATGGTTAAGTATAAATTCCAAGCAATCCTGACTTATTTCTTTTTGGACTTCATATTTTTGGGCAAGCTGCTTCAAAAAATGATAGATTAATGCTTCTATATCCTTTTTTCTTTCACGTAAAGGAGGTATATAAAAAGAAGTTCCGGCAATGCGGTAAAACAAATCTTCTCGAAATGATTTATTTTCAATCATTTGAGACAAATCTCGATTAGTAGCGGTAATAACACGAACATCCAGCTTAATTGTTTTATTACTTCCAAGACGAACGACTTCCTGCTGCTGCAGCACCCGCAGTAATTTGGATTGAATAGAAAGATTCATCTCCCCGACTTCATCTAGGAAAATAGTTCCGCCTTCAGCTAGCTCAAATTTTCCTTTTCTGCCACGATGATGAGCTCCAGTGAACGATCCTTCCTCGTAGCCAAACAGTTCGCTTTCTGCCAGGGAATCTGGAATGGCAGCACAATTCACCGTAATAAAAGGTTTATCAGCTCTATGGGACAATTCATGAATTCCTCTGGCTATTAAATCTTTCCCAACCCCTGTCTCTCCATTTATTAGAACAGGAATTTCAGTGGGGGCGACTTTTGATATTTTTTCTAATTGATTATTCAGTGGACTGCCATTAGAGACAATAAAATCTTTGAAATTCTCTGATAAACTTTTCATGTTTTGCAAACTCTGATTTAAATAATCGACGTAATAATTAACATTCGATACAAATTCCTTCATTTCTTTTATATCTTGCTCGCCTTTATGAGTAGAGAGAGCCCCAATAATTTCGTTATCGATAAAAAGAGGAGAGGCATAAACAATGAATTGTTTGCCGGAAACATAACTGGGTTTATTGACTTGAGGTTCTTTCGTTTCTAAAGCTTTTAATAAAATAGAATTCGGAATTAATTGGGAAATAGGTTGTCCAATCCATTCGTTTCTATCTATTCCCATGTTTATCGCGGCATTATGATTAATGAAAACAAAATTCCCGTCATTATCAATAATTTTCACCCCGTCGTGGATGGTATCAAAAAGCTTGAAAAGAAAGGGCATTTTAAAATTCAACTCATTCAGTAAAGAATTCATTTCAAACCACCTCCCTAATTGTTTTAAAAAAATTGTCTATTTTCAGAATAGTTGTATGAAAAAAAGACAATTTTCTTATTGTTGTATCCAGTTATTTAGACACCCGCTCCCATATGTAAATGCTTACATTTTGGCATGGTACTTGCAATAATATAGAGTACAGTCGACAGAGGGCAGCATTTTATCTTCAGAGAAATATGGTCGACAACCCCAAGAAGGAGGTGAGATATAAAAAATAATGATAAGAATCAGACGGGAAGAGCCACTATATGAACAGATTTATCAGTCTCTAATTAAAGCAATCATAGCAGGAGAAATCGAATCAGGCAAGAGATTGACGGATACTGACGTAGCGTCCACGCTCGGAGTGAGCCGAAGCCCAGTTAGAGAAGCTTTTCGAAAGCTAGAAAGAGATGGATTGCTCGTTAATAAGGAGGGAGCTATCACCGTATTTGTTCCATCCTTGGAAGATGTGTTGGAACTATACCAGGTGAGAATGGGCTTAGAATCAGTAGCAGCCTATTGGTCTACAAAAAACATCACATCAGGACAAATAGAGAAATTGCAAGAAATACTCTTCTTAACAGAGGAGGCTATTGAAATGAACAACCCTTCTAACATTGTTAAATACAACACCCTATTTCATGAATCGATTGTTCTAATGAGTCAAAATAACCGTTTGAAAACAATGATGGATAATATCAGTTCCCTTATTAAATTATGCAGAAACACAATTATTAAGCAGCATAACCGGGGGGAAGGTTTTTTACAAGAACACTATGAAATCTTTCACGCAATTCAAATGAACGACTCTTCCTTAGCCGCTAAAAAAATGAAAGAGCACATATTAAACGATATGGAATATTTTAAATCTTTCTTTCTAGAAGAAAGAGCAGACAAAAAGTTAAATCTATAACCATAAGGAGGAAAAACAATTGACTACGGAATTGAAAAAAATATATGAAAATCCATTTACTGAGGTCAAGGACTTTAAAATGTTTATCAACAATGAGTGGGTGGATAGTGCAGCCGGAAGAACGTTTGAATCTTCTAATCCTTTTACGGGGAAAGTTTGGGCACGCGTGCCAGAGGGGGATGCAGAAGACATTGATTGGGCAGTAAGAGCAGCTAACGAAGCGTTCGAAAATGGCGAGTGGTCAGAAATGACAGGAAGCCAAAGAGGGGCTTTGCTTCGAAAGCTTGGAGATCTAATAACGGAAAATGCTGAAACATTAGCAATTAGTGAAGTTATCGATAATGGAAAACTAATTAAAGAGATGCTGGGACAAGTTAAGAGTTTAGCAGGATGGTGTTACTATTTTGCTGGATTTGCAGATAAAATTCACGGAGAAACGATTCCGGTTGAAGTACCGAATATGATCAATTACACAGTGCGTGAACCATTGGGAGTAGTAGGTGCCATCGTTCCTTGGAACTCCCCTTTACTATTAACACTGTGGAAACTTTGTCCAGCACTCGCAGCTGGAAACACGATTGTCATTAAACCATCAGAAGTAACTCCTGTTTCCCTGCTGGAGTTCTCTAAATTAGTGGAAGAAGCTGGTTTCCCTCCAGGAGTAGTTAATGTGGTCACAGGTTATGGAGAAACAGCTGGCGACGCTCTTGCAAAGCAACCAAAAGTGAGGAAAATTGCTTTTACAGGTTCTTCTGACACAGGAAGATTGGTTCTTAAAAACTCTGCAGAGCATTTTGCTAGAACGTCTTTAGAACTTGGGGGAAAATCACCAAATATTATATGTGAAGATGCCGACTTGTCAAACGCGGTTAATGGTGTGCTTGCTGGAATATTTGCTGCTACTGGTCAAACATGTATGGCTGGATCAAGAGTACTTATTCAAAGCTCCATTTATGATGAATTTGTGAAAGCCCTAGTAGAGCGTACAAACGAGATTCGATTAGGCGATCCATTAAATATGGATACAGAGATGGGCACAGTGGCGTTTAAAGGCCAGTATGAAAAAGTACTAAAATACATCGAAATTGGAAAAGAAGAAGGCGCGACTTTACTGGCTGGCGGAGAGAGGCCGAACGATGAAGAACTTAAAGATGGTTTATTTGTAAAGCCAACCATCTTTGGAGATGTAACAAATGATATGCGTATCGCTCAGGAAGAAATTTTTGGCCCAGTGGTTTGTCTGATTCGTTTTGAAACAGAAGAAGAGGCGATTAGAATTGCAAATGATACAGAATTTGGCCTTGCTTCGGCAGTATGGACAAAAGATGTACAAAAATCACATAGGATGGCTTCTAAAATTAAAGCGGGGACAGTGTGGATTAATAATTACCGTAAAGTGGCATACGGAGCTCCTTTTGGGGGCTACAAATCCAGTGGTATTGGAAGAGAAAATGGCTGGTACGTTATGGAAGAATATACCCAAGTGAAAAGTGTTTGGGTAGATACAGGAAATGTAATAACGGATCCATTTAAAATTTTGTGATAAAAAGGGGGATTGAGTAGAAAATGAACAGATTTGATTTATACAAAGAAGCGGGAAACCCGATGTTTAATGACAATAAACTTAAGTTAGGTGTGTTTGGGCCTAATGTAAACAACTCATGCTCTATGACACTAGCCGAAACAAACTTTGTTCCCGACTTCGAGACGAATAAAAAGCTTGCCATCATGATGGAAAATGCCGGATATGAATGTATGATTCCTGTGGCAAGATGGCGCGGTTTCGGGGGTCCGAGTAATTTTAATGGTAAATGTATGGAGACCTATACGTGGGCTGCTTCATTAGCTGCCATAACGAAAAAGATTTATCTATTTTGCACGTCTCACGTCCCTACGATGCACCCTATTGTCGCCTCTAAAATGATTTCTAGCATTGATGATATTTCAAAAGGAAGAATTGGTTTGAACATTGTAAATGGCTGGTTTCCTAAAGAGCTTGAAATGTTTGGCACGAACAATATGCCTCACGATAAACGATATCAATATACGACAGAATGGATAGAAGTCGTATTGCGCATGTGGTCTGAGCAATATTTCGATCACAACGGAAAATTTTTCACTATTAAAGACGGCTGGCAGGAGCCTAAACCAGTTCAAAACCCTCGCCCTGTATTAATCAATGCAGGTTCCTCTACAGCAGGTATGAATTTTGCAGCCCAATTTGCTGATTTCCACTTCTCTTTCCTTGAAACATATCAGCAAGGAAGAGAATGGACCAACCATATAAAGAAACTGGCTTGGGATAAATTCAAACGAGACATTAAAACATTTACGACAAGCTTTGTAGTCTGTCGACCAACGGAAAAAGAAGCTTGGGATTATTACAACTACTATGTGAGAGAAAAAGGGGATGAGGAAGTTACAGATATTATCTGCAGCCTTTTTAATATTGATGCTGCCTCTCAATCTAAAGAATTTATGAAAAATTTCCGTGAAAACTTTATTGCAGGCTGGGGCGGATGGGCCCTTGTCGGTACTCCAGAACAAGTAGCCGATAACTTAATAAAAATCTCTGAATCTGGTATTTCTGGTACGTTGCTTTCCTTTGTTGATTATCTGGAAGAAATGCCTTACTTCAACGAAAATGTTATTCCTTTGCTGGAACAAGCAGGAGTCCGAAAACCTGTTGACCAAAAAGGATCTATTGAAACGGGTGTTGCTCCAACTATCAAGGAAGAAACAAAAGAGGTAGCTCTTAAGTAAAGAAAAAATATAAATGAGGGGGAAAAGAAATGGATAAATGGATTCTATATGGAAAATCTGGTAACCCGAGTGTTGACACAAGTAAAGCTTTCTTACAAAACCACGGTATTCCCTTTGAAAACCGCAGTATTTATCAGCTTACTTATGAAGAAATTAAAAAAATGGCAGCTATTGTTTCGGGAGGGGCGAAGTCGATTACCTATCCCACAGCCTTTTCCTATTCCTTAATCAATCCACAACGCTCATCAGACGCTGAATTAATAAACGAGATACAACATGGAAACATGTCAGAAGAAGAGATCATCAACTGCCTGGCGATGCATCCTTATCTTGTAATTACTCCTATTATAACGAACTTTCAAGAGATTATTATTGGGTACCAATATCAAAAAATGATGGATACCTTCCGTTTTGTCAAAGTAAAAGATGTCACTATGGCTTAACTTTTAGGAGGATAAAAATGAATAGATTCGATATGTTTCGTGAAGCAGGCAATCCTATGTTTAATGATAATAAATTAAAATTGGGCATTTTCGGACCAAACGTCAGCAATTCTTGTTCAATGACGGTAGCGGACACCACCTTTAAATCCGACTTTGAAACAAATGTGAAAATAGCACAAATGATGGAGCAAAATGGATATGAATGTATCGTTCCAGTAGCACGGTGGAGAGGGTTTGGAGGACCGAGCAATTTTAATGGGAATTGTATGGAAGCGTATACATGGGCAGCGGCCATTGCAGCCGTAACAGAAAAAATTTATCTCTTTTGTACCTCTCACGTACCGACGATGCATCCTATCGTTGCTTCTAAAATGTTATCCACCATTGATGACATTTCAAATGGAAGGATTGGGTTAAATACTGTCGTAGGATGGTTTCCAAAAGAAATGGAAATGTTTAACGGTAAAAAAATGGATCATGAAAAAGGCTACCGTTATGCGACCGAATGGCTCGAAGTTGTATTACGCATGTGGTCCGAGCAGTATTTTGACCATAAAGGAGAGTTTTTCGAGATAAAGGACGGCTGGCAGGAGCCGAAACCGTCTCAAAATCCTCGTCCCGTTTTAATTAGTGCAGGTACGTCTCCAAGAGGAAGAAACTTTGCTGCTAAATACACGGACTTTAATTTCGGCTATATAGAATCAATGGAACAAGCTGCGGAGTGGACAAATTATATAAAGAAATTAGCTTGGGAAGAATATAAACGGGAAATTAATACGTTTACCACTGGTTTTGTGGTGTGCCGGCCAACGGAAAAAGAAGCAAATGAATTTTACGATTATTATGTGAGAGAACAGGGAGACTGGGAAGTAGCCAACATTATTTGTGATATGTTTGGCATCGAGTCCGGTTCTCATTCTCAAGAATATTTAAAGAAAGCTAGAGAAAAATTTATTGCGGGCTGGGGCGGATGGCCGCTTGTTGGTACACCGGAACAAGTTGCTCAAAAACTAATTGATATTTCCAACGCCGGTGTGTCTGGAAGTCTGGTCTCGTTTTTAGATTATGAACAAGAGATGCCTTATTTTAACGAAAATGTGCTCCCTTTATTGGAACAAGCCGGGGTTAGAAACCCTGTTAAAGAAACACCAGATAAAAATAAGTCTTCCAAAACTGCCAATCTAGTAGGGTGAAAAATATGGGAAAGGAACGATTATAATGGATCAGCGCATTTTATACGGAAAGTCCGGAAATTCCAGTTATGAAGTGACCAAAGCCTGGTTAAAAAACCATGGCATCCCTTGTAAAAATACAAGTGTTTATCAAATTACAAAAGAAGAGATTGAAAGATTGGCTAGTATTGCTCCTGGCGGGGCAAAAGCTATCGTTTATCCAGATGAGTTTTCTTTTGCCTTAATTAATCCTCAAAAAGCGGCAGACGATCACTTTATTACAAGAATTCAGGCAGGAGAGTTACCGGAAGAAGAAATAATCAGCCTGATCAATCAGCACCCTCACCTCATGATTACTCCTATCCTGGTTGATAATGATGATGTAATAATTGGTTATGACTATGAAAAGCTGGTAGAGTCGATGCGTTTTGTAAAAGTGAAAGATGTAAAAATGGCTTAATTATAAATTTATCATTTGCAGGGAGGGTTACGTAATGAAGATAGTCGGCGTGTGTGGAAGCTCGGCTTCAAGCAGGCGTACCAGTGCGTTAATTCAGCAAACATTAGCTGCTGCCGAAACGTATAGCAGTGACGTAACAACTGATATCATTTATTTGTCCCAAGTGACATTGGACTTTTGTGATGGACGCCCTGTGGAAGAATATAGTCCAGAGACGCAGCAAGTTCTGAACAAAATAAATGAAGCAGATGCCTATATATTCGGTTCCCCGATGTACCGGGGGATGATGACAGGAGCATTAAAGAACCTGATGGATCTCATTCCAAATGACCATTTAAAAGGAAAAGCGGCAGGATTGGTCGCAACAGGCGGAAGTGATCACCACTACCTCGGTATGGATTTAGGGTTTCGAACCATTATGGGATTTTTTCAAATGTATACACTTCCAGGGGTGCTGTATCAGGCAAAATTTTCGGTAGAGAATGGAACTATTATGGAAGAAAAAGTGCGAAATCAAGCCCGCCAATTTGGACTGGACCTGGCAGAGCTTGCAAAACGAACAGAGGGAAAAGTATTGGGGCCTTCTCTCTATTAAAATAGTATAAGGTGCTTGCTTGATAAAAAGGTGACGTGATTGGGGCGATCGTTCAGCAAAGCATCGTCCCTTTCCCCTCTCCCTTAGTAACTGAAACGCTGAAAAGGGGGAGCAAGATGATTACAGAAATAAGAGATTTAACCATCGCGAAGAGTCCTGTTATTTTATATGATGATTTAAATAATAATGTGGCCTATTTGATGGAGAACGCAGAATATGCGACCGGTGAGTCCGTCAATTTCATGACATTTGCTGGAAAAGGTCTCATTTATGTTTGCATCACCAAAGAAAAAGCTAAAGAACTGCATTTATCTTGTATGTCAGGAAGTGTTCCTGACGATAACAAAAAATTTACTGTATCCGTAGATTATAAAACGTCGACAACAGGAATTTCTGCCTTTGAAAGAGCCGAAACGATCAGGGCTTTTACCCAATATTATGTTCAACCTAATGATTTTAAGCGGCCAGGCCATATTTTCCCCCTGATTAGTACAGGTGACGTCTTTAAAAACCCGGGAGTCGCAGAAATAGCATGTGCCCTGCAAGAAATAAAATCATTATCACCTGTGGCTTATGTTTGCGAAATATTAAATGAAAAAGGAGAAATTGCAAGCAAAGAAGAGGTGGAGAAACAGTTTAACCTCCCAATGATTACTTTTAACGAAGTGGTTCAATTTCAATATGAAAAGAAAGAATGGCTTCAGGTATTACACCGTCAAGAAATAGGTGATACCAAGGTATACACAGTCATTGATACATTATTCGAACAAGAAATGAAAATATATACCAGAGCAGGCAAGATAAGATCGAAGAAAATAGTATTTTATGAAGAATGCCAGTCTGGTGACGTTTTAGGAGTAAATCAGTGCCATTGCAGGTCTCATTTTAAAGACTATTATAAAAAGCTTATTGATAAAGAAATAGACGGAATTGTTTTTAAGCAAAAACTCCAAAAGCGTCCTACATCTCCGTTTCTGGCTTATCCAGTGAAAAGTAAATTAATAACAAGGCAGGTAAAGGCTTTAATTGAAGATTTGTACCAAGCTCAGCATATTTACTTCGAAGAATTGGAAATGAGGTTGATCTGATGAGTCGTGATGTCATACATTTACCAGATTTGCTGTTTGTACAGTACTGCCAAGAGACATATGGTTTGAACAGAGGTGTCTATAATAGAGTCGACATATGGTTTTATCAGCAGGACGTGAAAAATGTAATAGAACGGCGAAGATATATATTAGATTTTTTAATATTTTTGTTATCTTCTTTAGACAATGATTGGGAGCGTTCGAGAATAAAAATAGGAAAAGGAAATCTTGTTCATCTATTAAATCAATATTGGAAAAAAAAGGATAAATCGGTAAGTTGAATGGAAAGGGGGATGAAAAATGAAAGACAAAGCACTAAAAGGATTGAAGGTTTTAGAAATGGGCCAATTGATTGCAGGACCTTCAGCGGGGCGCCTTCTTGCAGAATTCGGAGCGGAAGTTATTAAGATAGAGAGCCCGGTGAAAGGTGATCCCATTCGTAACTGGAGAATAGTAAAAGACGAAACGAGTTTGTGGTGGTATGTACAGGCACGAAATAAAAAGTCTGTAGCGGTCGATTTAAAAAAAGAAGAAGGCCAGTTCATCATAAAGAAGCTTGTAAAGGAAATCGATGTAATTATAGAAAATTTTCGTCCAGGAAAAATGGAGGAATGGGGTCTCGGGTACGAGCAATTAAAAGAAATAAATCCATCTATTATTATGATCAGAGTATCTGGATACGGCCAGAACGGTCCTTATGTAGACAAACCGGGTTTTGGATCTATTGGGGAAGCTATGGGAGGGCTGCGCTATATAACAGGTTATCCTGATCGCCCCCCAACTAGAGTAGGATGCAGTATAGGAGATTCCATCAGTTCTCTCTATGCAGTCATCGGCGCATTAATGGCAGTCCATTACCGTGATGCCCAAGACACACATAAAGGACAGGTTGTAGATGTGGCCCTTTATGAATCAGTATTTAGTCTGATGGAAAGTATGCTGCCGGAATACGATTATGCAGGGGTAATCAGAGAACGTACAGGAAGTACACTGCCAGGTATTACACCTTCTAATTTATATAAATGCAAAGATAGAAAATTTGTGGTGATTGGTGCTAATGGAGATGGTATTTTTAAGCGTTTAATGCATGCTATTGGCCGTCCGGAATTTGCAGAAGATATACGTTTTAAAAATAATGCAAGCCGAACCGAACATGCAGAATTTTTAGATGATGTGATTGAAGAATGGACAAGAAAATATACGTTAGAAGAAGCACTGGCCATTCTTGATAAAGCTAATGTGCCGGCTGGACCAATTTATTCTATTGCAGATATTGTAAAAGATCCACATTATCAAGCAAGAGAAATGATTCGTGAAGTTCATATTGAAGGAATTGGCCCCCTAAAAGTCCCCGGGATTGTTCCTAAGCTAAGTGAAACCCCAGGAGATATTGACTGGAGCGGCCCAAGTCTTGGAGAACATACGGAAGAAATTCTGTCTCGTTATTTGCATTTATCGGAAAATGAGGTCCGGGAGCTTAACGAAAAAGAAATAATTGAAGTTCCTGTGTCGACAGCATACAAAAAGTAGCAGGCAGGTGAATGAGAATATGCAAACGATCTATAGAACGGAGGTACAAAATGGGTAAAACCTTATACGAAAAGCTTTGGGAGAGCCATATGGTGCATGATAAGGAAGAAACGTCTCCATTATTATACATTGATCTTCATTTATTAAATGAAGTCATGTCTCCTCAGGCATTTGAAGGGATACGTCTTCGAAACAGAAAAGTAAGAAAACCGGAACTCACCTTTGCGACGACAGACCATAACGTTCCCACCACAGAACGATCTTTTCCATTCGAAGATCCGATTGCAGAGAAACAAGTGAAAATACTTATTGAAAATTGCCAAGATTCCGGCATAACGGTCTATGATTTAGACCATGAATACAATGGCATTGTTCATATTATCGGGCCAGAACTAGGCTTGACAGTTCCAGGGAAAACAATTGTATGCGGAGACAGCCATACATCTACTCACGGCGCATTTGGAACTCTTGCATTTGGAATAGGAACCAGTGAAATCGAGCATGTACTGGCTACCCAAACGATTCCTCAAAAAAAATCAAAGACCATGCAAGTGAACGTGTCAGGCGAAATGCCGGAGTTTGTGACGGCAAAAGATGTAATTTTAGCGTTAATCGGCAAAATTGGCAACGATGGTGGAACAGGATACGCCATAGAATTTACTGGAGAAGTCATCCGCACCATGTCTATGGAAGAACGCATGACTATATGTAATATGGCCATAGAAGCAGGAGCCAGAACAGGAATTATAGCACCAGATGAGAAGACATTTGAGTATGTAAAAGGACGTCCGTATTCTCCTCAGGGAAAAGAATGGGATGAAGCGCTTGCCTATTGGCAGACTCTTCAAAGTGATCCCGATGCCCAATTTGATAGAATAGTTGAATTGGACCCAAGTGATTTGGCTCCGCTGGTGACGTGGGGCACGAATCCTAGCATGGTGGTAAAAGTGACTGATTGTGTGCCGGATCCAAGAGACTTTAAAGATCCGGTACACAGAAAAGCTGCGGAAGACGCTCTTCTATATATGGGCCTCGAAGCGGGAACTTCAATTGAAGACATCCACATAGATCGCGTATTTATTGGTTCGTGCACTAACGCTAGAATAGAAGATTTACGGGAAGCGGCAGACTTTATAAGCACAAGCAATAAAAAAGTTTCGGATGGTATCCAGGCTTTAGTAGTCCCAGGGTCATATCAGGTAAAAAAACAGGCAGAACAAGAAGGGCTGCATAACGTTTTTCTAGCAGCAGGGTTTGAATGGCGTGAAGCTGGCTGCAGCATGTGTTTGGGAATGAATCCTGATATGCTTCAGCCGGAGGAACGCTGTGCTTCTACCTCCAATCGCAATTTTGAAGGGCGCCAGGGGCGTAAAGGCCGCACCCATTTGGTCAGTCCTTTAATGGCAGCGGCTGCTGCATTGGAAGGTCACTTTGTCGATATCCGAACATGGAACCCGGTGAAAGAAGAGGTGACTTCATGAAAACGTTAAGCACTCATAAAGGGCAGGTAATGCCCCTTAATCGTGTCAACGTAGACACCGATGCAATCCTTCCAAAACAATTTTTAAAAAGAGTAGAACGAACAGGCTACGAGAAATTTCTGTTTCATGATTGGCGCTATGACGACAATGGCGAAGAAAATGAAAACTTTGTATTAAACGACCCGCGCTATAAAGGAGCCAGCATATTACTCGGCCGTGATAATTTTGGCTCCGGATCTTCCAGGGAACACGCCCCCTGGGCTCTTGAAGACTTTGGATTTAGAGTCCTTATAGCACCATCCTTTGCAGAAATTTTTTATAATAATTGTTTTAAAAATGGCATATTGCCAATTGTGCTAAAAAAAGAGGAAGTAGAGGTGCTTTTTGAAAAAGCATTTAATATAGATAGCTATTCACTCCAGGTAGATGTTAAACAGCAGACTATCCGTGATGATGATCAGTTAATCTATCACTTTGATCTCGAAGATTCTCAACAAGAAAGACTATTAAAAGGAATGGATGACATTGAAATCACCATGAAAATGGATTCGGAAATTGCTAAGTTTGAGAAAGAAAGAAGATCATGGCTTACACCTAAACGAGCATAGAAAAAGGAGAGGATAACATGCAAACGCAAGAGAAAGAAATGTTATTTAAAGAAGCAATGGGGAATTATCCTACCGGAGTAACTGTCGTGACCACGAGTAATGAAAAAGGAGAACCAGTAGGATTAACCGTTAACTCCTTTGCATCCGTCTCCCTGGACCCGCTTTTGGTCCTTTGGTCGATTGACCACAAAGTGTCTTCCCTGGATGCCTTCAAAAAAGCAGACCGCTTCGCCGTTCATATATTAGCCGGAGAACAGCAGGACCTTTGTAAAACCTTTGCCAGCAAGGATACCGACCGATTTGGAACATGTGAATGGAGCATCTCCGAACACAATCTACCTGTTATTGCCGACGCATTCTCTGTCTTGCAATGCAAGACGTTCAAGCAGGTAGAGGCAGGCGACCACACCATTTTGATCGGTGAAGTTCAGGATATTCAAATCAACAAAGACAAAGACCCAATGCTCTACCACCGCCGAAACTTCGGACCGATTCCAGCCAAATTTTACGGAAAATAGAGTATAAACTCAAGGGCCGGACCCTCCGCAGGAATGCAGAGGGTCTGGCTTTTTTTGTGCTTGTTTGGTGTTTAGAATTCGCTGATAAATGGCTTGATTTCGCTCGAAACGACAACTTTTTAGTTCGTACCGACAAAATTTTCGCTAATCATAGAGGGAAGCCGCTGATACATTTCTACTAAGTATATAGTTTTGTCTGTTGCTCTAGTGAAATGTGTGGGGCCAGACCCCGGGATAGAATGGTGAGTTTCTTTCCTAGATAAATCGGAGAAAGTCCAAACCAGTGCATTCATCCAAAAAAGCAGTTCAAACTCTCTCCAAGGCACCCTTAAATCCAAACCACAGCACCACCCCTCCAAAGCACTCCACCCAATACAAAAAAAGAGCACCCGCCGCAAACCAGGCGAGCACTCTCCACCCTAAATCCATCAAGCTTCCACAGTCTGAGAGGCAGGGCCTGCTTTCATGACCATGCCTTCGAGCGTTTTCTCCATCCAGCCTTCGAGCTGCTGCGCGGTCTCAACCATCTTCTCCAACTCCACACCAGTCGCCGCGCCCATCTCCTGAAACATGTGAATCATATCCTCGGAACACACATTGCCGACCGCTTTCGGCGCGAACGGGCAGCCGCCGAGTCCGCCGATGGAGGCGTCAAAGCGCGTCACGCCGGCTTCATATCCAGCAAGCACATTCGCAAGCCCGAGTCCGCGCGTGTTATGAAAATGCAGCCCTAATGGAAGCTCCTCTCCAAATCGCTCCCGGAAAGCGCCAACCATCTCACGCACCTGCACGGGGTTTGCCATCCCGGTTGTATCGGCCAGCACGATTTCAGAGGCGCCGGCTTCTACAAACGAATCAGCTGCTTTAAACACAGCATCCGGTTCGACTTTTCCTTGATACGGACAGCCAAACGAAGTCGCGAGTACAGCAGTGACCGGCCGGCCAGCGCCCACGGACTCTTGAATCACGCCGCTCAACTCCCGCACTCCTTCTTCCACCGTGCGCCGCGCGTTTTTCAAATTAAACGTATCACTTGTTGCAGCGGCAACATGCAAGCGGTCAACCTTTGTCTTCAGCGCCCGGTCCAAACCCGAGCGGCTCAGCACCAACCCGGCAATTTCCGCATCCACGGAGCCGAGCTCAGCCAATACGTCTTCCGCATCCGCCATTTGCGGAACTACCTTTGGATTCACAAATGAAACGGCTTCCACCTTACGAACACCTGCATCAATCAAACGTTTGATTAAATCCACTTTCTTCTCCATAGAAACATGCTTTTTCTCATTTTGCAGCCCATCGCGCGGGCCGACTTCACAAAGATGGATCATGATCCGTTCCTCCTTCATAATGATGGAGCACATAATCCCTTCCGCGAAAAATATGTTCATGCATTGCCGTTTTCGCACGGTCCGCGTCTTTTTCCTCAATCGCTTGGGCAATCGTTTGGTGCATCTGAAACGACTGCTGAAGATCCGCTTCACCAAACCAATAAAACGAGCGGAACACTAGCGGCAGCACGACCACCTTATCAATCAGATCCCGCACATGCTCATTGCGGCTTGCCCGCACCACTCCATCGTGAAAACGGCGGTTCGCTTCAACAATCGCCTTATTACGATCGATATCCTTATTTCCTTGCCCCAGCGCTTTTTCATATTCATGATTCGCTTCATGAATAACCTCAATATCTTCGGCTTTACGATTCAAAGCCGCCTGCCCGGCTGCATAGCTCTCAAGCAAAGCCCGCAAATCATAAACCTGACGCAAATCCTCTTTAGAAAAAGTACGCACAATAAACCCGCGCTTTAACGAAGTAATCAACCCATCAAACTCCAGCTTTTTTAATGCCTCGCGGATAGGGGTCCGGCTTACATTCCAATCTTTCGTCAACGCTTCTTCCGTTAACCGGTAACCAGAAGAATAATCTCCAATAATAATGGCATTTTTAATACTCTCGTACACTCCCACAAACAACACCTCAACTACATTGTATACAATAAAAAAGAATGACACAAAAAGTCCCGATTTAACAAGGAAAAGCGTTAAAAATAAAATGACAAATACATCCTTTTAATGTATACAAATAGAAACAAAAATGAAGCAGCACACCTTATTTATACCAATAATCAACCCAAAAAACAACCGAGAAACGGAAATTTTAACATTTTTTCGAAAATTCGCTTGATTATTTGTATACAAAATGATAATTTGTGTACAAAGACAACTAACTGAATTATTTTTCAGAAAGAAGGTGTCTAACAAATGACCACCACCAAAAAAAATCTTACCAATCAGCAAACAGAACCCAGCCCAGAAGAAAAGCTCCCGCTTGAAGGCATACGCGTCCTCGAACTCGGAACCCTGCTCGCCGGACCATTCGCAGGAAGACTACTAGCTGATTTCGGAGCCGAAGTCATAAAAATTGAGCCGCCAGACAAAGCCGACCCCATGAGACAATGGGGCATCACCAAAAACGGCCAGGGACTGCTCTGGCCCATCCAATCCCGAAACAAAAAATCCATCACCCTCAACCTCCGCGAAAAAGACGGCCAAGAACTCTTCAAACAACTCGCCCAAGAAACAGACGTCATCATAGAAAACTTCCGGCCGGGAACCATGGAGAAATGGGGGTTATCCTATGAAGAACTATCCGACATCAACCCGCGTCTGATCATGATGCGCACCTCCGGATTCGGACAGACCGGACCCTACAAAAAGCGCGCAGGATTCGGCAGTGTCGGCGAAGCGATGGGAGGCCTTCGTCATGTAACAGGTTTCCCGGACAGAGCACCATCAAGAATCGGCATATCGATCGGCGACACGCTCGCAGCACTATTTGCCACCATCGGCTGCCTCACCGCGATATATGAAAGAGAACAATCAAGCCGCGGCCAGGTCATAGATACCGCGATCTATGAATCGGTTTTTGCCACAATGGAAAGCATCATTCCGGATTATCTGCTGGCTGATTATGTCCGTGAGCGCATGGGCAACATTCTGCCGGGTGTCGCACCGTCTAACATTTATTACACGCAGGATGAAACGTATATCGTCATCGGCGCCAACGCAGACGGCGTATTCAAACGCTTGTGCGAAGCGATGGACCAGCCGGAGCTTGCCGAAGACCTGGATTACAAAACCCATGTCGCGAGAGGGAAAAACCAGAAAAAGCTCGACCTTTTAATAGAAGAATGGACAAAAACCCTGCCTGCTAAAGAAGCGCTCGACAGGCTCGAAAAACACGGGGTGCCGTCCGGGTTGATTTATTCAGCAAAAGATATCGTCGAAGACCCGCATTATCAAGCACGCGATATGATTGTAAATGTCGAGCATCCAGAACTCGGCGACTTCCCGATGCCAGGAGTCGTGCCGAAGCTGAGCCGTACGCCCGGGAAAATCAAAGAACCAGGCTCCAGCGAAATGGGTTCTCACAACGAAGCTGTTTACCAAAGTCTGCTGGATTTGGATGAAGATAAACTCAATGAATTGAAGGAAAAAAACATTATTTAAAGAAAAGCGTAAGTGCCCAGTTTTAAATGACGTTCGGCTAAGTTCGTCACGTCCTGTGGCATTGGCGACATTAGCACGTCCTGTGCGTCGACGTGTGCGTCTTTAGCAGAAGGGTCCTAAAGGATGTTCGACTAAGAACGTCACGTCCTGTGACAACGTCGAACTGGCTTGCACAGGATGTGCTGACTTTTGCGTTGCGAACACGATGTTCGCGATTCTAGCAAAAGTTCCTTAAATCGTCTTGGGCCCCCGAGAGGCTGGGCGCTGAAGCTAGACATCTGGAAGAAGCGAGAGAAACAGCAGCGCACCTATAGCATGGCTGCTGTTTCTTTCCACACACAAATGTCAGACAATTTTTAAAAATCTAATTTTGTAAGCGTTTACTAAAAATGAGGAGGTTGAAGAATGAAAAAAGAAGTCAAAGAGCCTGTCCGTAAGCCGTGGATCTGGATTGTCATGGGGCTGTTGGTTTTGTTTAATGCGCCGTGGTACCTGCCGGTTGGAAGCATGGAACCGTACATTTTCGGCCTGCCGTACTGGGCATGGATTTCGATTATTTTATCGATTTCACTCTGCGGGTATTTAAGCTGGCTTTGCCTGCATGAATGGCACGTCGTCGAAGACCTTGAGGAAGAGATGAAGGAAAAGGAGGAGAAATAAATGGATCTCACGTTTTCCGGCCTGGATGGAATTATTATTTTGTCGGTGTATGCGGCTGTCATGCTTCTGATCGGCTGGCTTGCAGGCCGCGGAAAAAAACTCAGCCAAAGTCTGGCAGACTATTATTTAGCGGGAAAAAACTTAGGTATCATCGCCCTCTTTTTTACTTTATATGCAACCCAATACAGCGGAAACACGATAGTAGGTTACGCGCCAACTGCTTACCGTGACGGGTTTTCCTGGCTGCAGTCGATTCCGTTTATGACTATTATTGTTGGGATTTATATTTTATTTGCTCCAAGGCTGTACGCGATTTCAAAACGCGCCAATTTTATTACGCCGACCGACTGGATCAGCTATCGTTTCCGCTCCAAGCAGGTGACGATTCTTGCGATTATTTTGATGCTTTGGGGACTCGGAAACTATTTGTTAGAACAACTCGTTGCGATCGGACAAGCCGTTTCCGGTCTTACCGGCGGCACGATTCCTTATGAATTTGCCGTGCTTGCGTTTGTGTTCGTTATGCTCACTTATGAGTGGCTTGGCGGGATGAAAGCCGTTGCTTTCACAGACGTCATGCAGGGGGTTATGCTGTTTGTTGGAATCATCGTTCTTTTAACGGGTGCACTTTCCTTAACCGGTACCGGCTTCACAGGCCTTACTGCAGACATTGCTGCCACAGCGCCGGAAAAAATCGGGGTGCCGGATACCGTCACTTCGATCAACTGGATCAGCATGATTTTGCTCGTTGGCTTCGGGGCAGCGATTTATCCGCATGCCGTGCAGCGTATTTATTCGTCACAAAGTGAAAGAACCCTGAAGCGCTCGCTTTCACGAATGGCGTGGATGCCGCCGATTACAACTGGTTTAGTCTTTCTTGTCGGGATCATCGGAATTTCGCTTTTTCCAGGGCTTGATACGAGCGGGTCGGAACAGCTTGTTGGCATGATTGCAAATGAAGTGGCGGCCATTAACAGCTTTTACTACTGGGTCATGGTGATCTTCTTCGGTGCGATTGTGGCAGCCATTGTTTCTACGGCTGACTCGGTACTGCTCAGCTTTTCTTCGATGGTCTCAAACGATATTTACGGCAAATTCATCAACCCGTACGCCAAAGAAGAGAAAAAAGTAAAAGTCGGGAAGTTCGCCGGCATCGGGGTGGTTGCGTTTTTATTATTCATTGCCTGGAATCCGCCAGGAACGCTGTATGATATTTTCGTGTTAAAGTTTGAGCTGCTCGTTCAAGTATTTCCTGCTTTTTTACTCGGTTTATACTGGAAAAAGCTTGCTTCCCGTCCTGTATTCTGGGGAATGCTGGTTGGGGCGATTATCGCAGGCACCATGACCATTACCGGAAACAGCACGATCGCCGGCATTCACGGCGGCGTCGTCGGGCTTGCAGCCAATTTCTTTATCTGCGTAACCGGTTCCTTAATGGCACCGGTAAGTGCTGAAAAAGCAGACAAAGCCGCCGATCTTACAGCCTTAAAACTCGATCAGTATAATAGGGAAAAACAAACGTCTATCAGTTAAGTCAGGCAAAACACCCCTATATAAGCAGCTGTATACAAGGTGAAGCTTAAAAGGGGTGTTTTATTTTGCTTAATGTATACATTTTATTTAATCTCTCAGATTTAAAAACATCAAAAACACTATTATAAAAGAATTTATAAATAATAGTTATAATTTTTAGAAAATAAATATTGATTTTTTGTATACATAATGCTAATTTGTGTACAAGGCAGCTTTAAGGAGGGAGTTCGTGGAAAAATTTGCGGGGTTTGGCGGAACCGCTGGTTTTGGAGATAAGCCTGCGATTGTAGTCATTGATTTCATTAAAGCTTTTACAAACCCGGAAAGTTTATTAGGATCTGATTTTTCGAAAGAATTAAAAGCGACAAAAAAGCTCCTTCATACAGCGAGAAAGATGGACTATCCTATCTATTTCACCTCCGTAGAATACCATCCTCACTTCAAAGACGGCGGAGTTTTCATCGAAAAAGTTCCAGCACTAAAAGAGCTTGTAAAAGGGTCAGACGCTGTTCAGGTTGACCCATACCTTGAATGTAACAATGAAAAAGAAACGCTGATTGTTAAAAAATTTGCCAGTGCCTTCTTTGGAACGCCTCTTCATTCTTCACTTATTTCGGAAAGAGCAGATACCATCATCTTGACTGGATGCACAACTTCGGGTTGTGTACGAGCAACAGCAGTAGATGGCTTACAGCATGGATATCGAGTCATCGTTCCAGAAGAGTGCGTGGGTGATCGCTCACTCGCCGTACATGAAGCAAACTTAAATGACATCCAAGCAAAATACGGGGACGTTTTACCAATCGATAAGGTACAAAAAGCTATAGAATAAGATTCAGGAGGGGAATAGCATGTATCGTGCAGCAGTTGATGTTGGCGGAACCTTTACAGATGTGGTATTGCAGCATGATGACTCTGGAGAAATCTATGTCAGCAAAGTACCATCTATCCCATCAGACCAATCCATTGGACTGATGAACGGAATGAAGAAGGTTTGTGAGGAAAAAGGGATAGAAGTGCAAGAGATCAGAAGTGTGATTCACGGAACAACGGTGGCTACCAACGCAGTATTAGAAGAAAAAGGAGCAAAAGTTGGACTGTTAACTACAGCTGGATTTGAACAAATTCTTCATGTGGCGCGTTCGTGGACTCCTGCTCCTATTACAGCCTGGATTGGGTTTCTGAAGCCTGATCCGCTTGCAGATCTCGAACATACCCGAGGAGTAAAAGAGCGGATCGCAGCGAATGGAGAAATTATAATGCCGCTTGACGAAGAAGATCTTCGTGTTCAAATTCAGGATTTATATAGTAAAGGAATTAAAAGCCTGACCGTGAGCTTAATTAATTCCTATGCCAATTCTAAACATGAAGAAATCATCCGCAGCATCGCAGAAGAAATGGACCCATCGATTCCTGTATCCATTTCCACTGACATCCTCCCAGAATTCAGAGAATACGAACGCACCTTGACGACAGTGATGAATGCTTATGTACGGCCGCCGATGTCAAACTATTTAAACAATATGGAAACGAAAATTAAAAAAGAAGGAATGGAAGACAGCCGTGTCAGTATCGTACGTTCAGACGGAGGTCTCATGAGTATTACGGCAGCCTCGCAAAGACCGGTTCACACCATGCTCTCTGGACCATCCGGCGGAGTAACAGCCTCCGCAATGATTGGTATGCAGACAGGGTTTAAGAATGTCATTTCTTTCGATATGGGCGGAACCTCTACCGACGTTTCCTTAACATACAATGGCACCCCAAATGTGTCCCGAGAAACAAAAGTAGGCGTTTTTCCGGTGAAAGCCCCTTCTCTTGAAGTGGAAACGGTTGGAGCAGGAGGCGGTTCTCTTGCTCATGTGCCGCAAAGCGGAGCCCTTCGTGTCGGCCCTCAAAGCGCAGGATCGGAACCGGGACCGGCCAGCTACGGAAAAGGAGGCGAGGAGCCGACAGTAACAGATGCGAACGTCGTGCTCGGATACTTGCCGCCGCAGCTGGCAGGAGGAGATATGGTCCTCGATGTAGAAAAAGCGAAAGCAACGCTTCGAAAAATAGCAGACGAGCTTGGGGTTGATCTATATAAAGCGGCTAAAGGGGTTTATGATATCGCAAATGAAAACATGTACGGCGCTCTCCGTGTAGTATCTGTGGAAAAAGGGTATGACCCGCGAGAATTTGCTCTTATTCCGCTTGGAGGAGCAGGCCCTCTATTTGGAAACGCTCTTGCTGATCTGGCAGGCACCTTTCCTGTTGTCGTTCCTCCGACACCGGGTGTATTGTCTGCTCTTGGTTTTCTAGAATCCGATATACGCAATGAATATTCGAAAACATATATACGTCTTTTAAGTGAATTAGATGAAAACACATTAATAGGAGAGTTAGAAAAACTGGGCCGCGCTGCTGATGACTGGCTTCACGCAGAAGCGGTGCCAAAGGAAAATCAAAATATCGCTTATGAAGTGGACGTGAGGTACTACCGTCAAGGTCATGAAATTCCTCTTCAAGTCGAACTTCCAACGCTTTGGGAAGAAGGAGTCTCTCATTTAAAGAATAGATTTGATGACATACACGAGCAAATATACGGATTTAAAATGGATATTGAAATAGAAGTAGTCAATTTTAGAGCAGTGGCCGTTGGAACAGTCAGGTCACCAGAACAGCCGATCAATGAACGCGGGGGAGTAAACGCAGAGCACGCGGTCATCGATGGTTCACACGAAGCCTACTTTGACGGAACATTTCACAAAACACCGCTTTACGACAGGACGAAACTGCAGCCTGGAAACATTGTTTACGGCCCTGCCATTGTCACGCAGAAAGATTCTACGACGCTTATTCTTCCTACCTATATTGGCGAAGTTGATGAGTATATGAATTTGATTATTTCAAAGGGGGAGAAGTAAATGTCACTTGATTCCATTACAGTAGACATCATTGAAAATGCCCTCAAGAATATTAAAGAAGAAATGGACGTTACTCTCTTTCGGTCCGCCATGTCTCCAGTCATCCGTGAACAGCACGATTGTTTTCCAATGATAACCAATCCCGACGGTAAAATGGTCGTTGGCAATTTTGGCTCCCACGTACCTGAGGTGCTATCTCATTTTCCTGAAGGAGTGCAGGAAGGAGACGTTATTTTTTTAAGTGATCCATATAGCTGTGGAGGCTCCATCTCCCATATCAACGACTGGATGATTATCGTTCCTATTTTTGTAAATGGAAAAATCGCAGGATATTCCTCTATGTTTGGCCACGTGATGGATGTTGGGGGGCCTATCCCTTCCTCTATGCCGGTGACCGCGACATCTATTTATGGAGAAGGAGTGCGGTTTCCGCCTCTCAAACTTTTTGAAAAAGGAAAATTAAACGGTTCGATCGTTTCCATCATTAAAGCAAACAGTCGGACGCCGGTAGAAAACTATTCAGATCTCATGGCCATCGTGGCTTCGTGCCGTACGGCTGAAAAAAGAGTAAAAGAACTGTGCGAAAGATTCGGGACAGAGTCCTACCTAGAGGGGCTAGAAGCACTATTAGACCGAACAAGTGTCATGATGAAGCAGCTTATTACAGGCTTTCTTCCAGACAAGCCTGTGTCATTTGAAGATTATATTGATGACGACGGTCTTGGAAACGGCCCGTTTAAAATGAAACTCACGGTGTGGAAAGAAGGCGGCCGGGCTATATTCGACTGGGAAGGCACAGATCCTCAGGCACCAGGGCCGATCAACTATTATTTAAGTGAAAACATGTTTAAAATGTTTCTCGGTGCGTTTCTGATTTCCGTATTTGATCCGGCTATTATGTTTAATGATGGGTTTTATGATTCTTTAGAGGTTCGCATGCCTGAGAAAAGCCTTGTGAAACCTGAATATCCTGCAGCCCTTGGGTGCAGAACGCATGTCTTAAGCCGTTTTTTTGATGTGCTGAGCGGAGCGCTTTCCTTGAATACACCAGAAAACAGCCCGGCAGCAGGGTATGGCACAAGTCCTTATTTTATATTCTCAGGGAAAGATGAAGACGGCAAAGAGTTTCACCTGATGGAAGTCATGTATGGCGGACTGCCGGGACGACCGATTGGTGATGGAATTGACGGTCATTCCTGGTGGCCGGCCTTCGTTAACATTCCAACCGAATATCTTGAAACCTACTATCCTCTTCAAATTGATTATTACAGAACGGGAACGGATTCTGGAGGAGCAGGGAAGCACCGCGGCGGGAATTGTAATGAAAAGCTCTATACGTTTAAAAGCAATGGCATCGTCTCCATTCATGATGACAGAGCCAAAATTCAGCCATGGGGGATAAACAAAGGAGAACCAGGCACCTCCTCCTACAAGGTTCTCATACGAAAAAATGGAGAAAAACAGGAACTTGGTTCAAAAGTGGATGAAATAGATGTTTATATAGGAGATCAGCTTCTCTTCGTAACAGGCGGAAGCGGCGGCTGGGGAGATCCATTGGAAAGAGAGCCTGCCCTGGTCCAAAAAGATGTAAAACGTGGATTGGTCAGCAGAGAAAAAGCGGAGGCTGCTTACGGTGTCATTTTAAACGCAAACGATGAAATAGATGTGAAAGCAACCTTAGCACAACGAGACCAAATCAAGCAAAGCCGTCCTGCGCCTCAAGCCTTTCATTTTGGCAACCGCGACGAAGTGGTGACATCCTAATCAAAGGAGAAAAAGGCTGTAGGAAACGCCTCTCCAAAAAGATATGAAGTTTGCCTTTGGGTTTCTTCGCGTCTTTTTATCGTCAGCTGTTTTTACAGGCTAGAAACAAACACCGGTTTGCTTCGTCATGTATAATGGAAACATCAAGATTAAAAGAAGGTCAGTACTTATGGGAAATCAATCACTAGCCAATCACGACATCGACACAGGTGTTCAAAAAAATCCGTGGCATATGCTCGGGTGGCTCCTTTTCACCCAGGTGCTTGTTGCGTTTGTCGGACGGAGCCTGGCGCCGCTTGGTGTGTTTATCGGTGACAGTTTAATGCTTACAAACGCTCAGATCGGAATGCTCCCAGCAGCCCTGTTTTTTGGACAGTTTGCCGCCTCGATTCCATCCGGTATCTTAGTCGACCGGATTGGGACGAGGCCTTTACTGCTTGCGCTATCGCTTTGCCTCGGCCTCAGCTTTTTCTTTGCTGCGCTTACGTCAAGCTTCATACTGCTGCTTGCCTTTGTTATGATCGGCGGCTTCGGGTACGGTGCGATGCATCCAACATCAAACCGCGGCATTCTTTATTGGTTTGAGCGCCGGAGCCGCGGCACAGCGATGGGGATCAAGCAAATGGGGGTGACAGCCGGTTCGGCGCTGGCATCCCTTCTCTTAGTACCGCTCTCTGCTGCTTACGGCTGGCGTCCGGTTTTCATCGGTGCAGCGCTGCTTTTAGCAGCCGCCGGTTTCATCAGCTATCTTCGTTACCGAGATGCCAAACCGATTTCAAAAGAGCCTAAGAAAAAGAGTGAAAACACGTGGAACACCCTGTTAAGCATGGGCAAAAACCGGGCACTGCTTCTGGTGAGCGGAGGAGCCATTGGTTTAAACGGCGCGCAAATGGTGGTAAATACGTATATTATTATTTATACCACCCAGATCATCGGCATATCCGTTGCACTGGCAGCCATCCTGCTCGTCATTTCAGAAATCGCCGGATCCATCGGCCGCGTCGGCTGGGGCGTAGTGAGCGACCGCTTGTTCAACGGCAACCGTTTTATTTTGATGAGCGTTATCGCCATTATTTCTGCAGCTTCCTCTGTCATTATGGCGCTGTTTCAGCCGGGAACTCCATTTTTATATGTAGCGGTGCTCGCGTTTGTATTCGGTCTTTGTGTCGCCGGCTTTAACGGCCTCTGGATGAATGCCGCCACGGAGCTTGTACCGCTGAAACAAGCCGGCCTTGCGAGCGGATTTAGCATCAGCGTCGGCTCCTGGGGCGTGATTATCGGGCCGCCGCTGTTTGGGTTTGTGACAGATATGACCGGCACATTCACCGCCGGCTGGTACGCGTTAGCTGCCGTGCTTGCGATCACTGCGATCCTATTTATCTATCTCCATCTATCTCAACAAACGAAAGGAGAAATAAATTATGCCGAATAATAAAGCACACGTCTTTAACCCGGACGAACTGGAAACAAAGCAAATGTACAAGCTTTTAATCGGATCGGTCGTACCGCGTCCAATCGCCTGGATCTCTTCAAAAAGCAAAGACGGTATCTTAAATCTAGCACCCTTCAGCTTTTTCACTGTTGCCTCCAGGCAGCCGCCGACCCTCGCCGTATCAATCGGCCCGGGTGTGATGGAAAGAGAAGGGACGGTTAAAGACACGCTTACCAACATTCGCGACACCGAAGAATACGTCATTAATGTCGTTCCAGACGCACTCGGAAACGCGATGCACGAATCATCACAGCACGTACAGCCTGAAGTGAACGAATTCGAAAGAGCCGATCTCACACCCGAACCATCTGAAACAATCAGCGTTCCGGCTGTAAAAGAATCGCCGATCGCCTTCGAATGCAAGCTCGACAAAATTATTCCCGTCGGCAGCGACCACATGGTACTTGGCCAAGTCCAGCGCGCCCGCATCGACGACTCTGCCTATCTTGGGAACTTTAAAACCGACATCGAAAACTGGAAACCGCTCGCCCGCCTCGCCGGAGACTATGCCTCCCTCACACCGGCGTTCAAGCTGCCAAGAGAAGAATAAATCGGAAAAAGAGCTGGTAAAACACCGGCTCTTTTCTCGTAGATAGGAAAGTATATAATGTTGCGCTTTGATGTCTAGTTTCAGCGCCCAGCCTCTCGGAGGCCCATGTGGAAGGAGGCGTGAACGTCCTGTTCGCAACGCAGAAGTCAGCTCATCCAGGGCAGTTCGGCGTCGTCACAGGACGTGACGAATTTGCCCGAACATCATCTTTCTTAGGGCGCATACGCTTTTCTTATCTGTCACTATTTCCCTATTTTTGTCAATTGTATAGAATTCCTTTAAAAGGGGTGCTAAGATGTATCTAGCAGGCCTATTATCACTATGAAAACCATTGAAAAGGAGTGGCTGCTGCCATGATTGATCTTCATTGCCATATCCTTCCGGGGATCGATGATGGTCCAAAAACCATCGAAGAAAGTATGGAGCTTGCCAGAGCTGCAGAAGCAGATGGTATACATACTCTAATAGCGACACCGCATCATCGAAACGGAGCGTATGACAACCCGGGAGATACCATTCCTCATCTCGTAGACTATGTAAATAGAGTGATAAAAAATTCTCAGATTGATGTTACCGTACTGCCGGGACAGGAAAACCGTATAACGGGAGAGCTTCTAGAAGAACTACAGCAAGGTACAGCCATTCCGCTTAATCATAGCCGTTATGTATTTGTAGAATTCTCGAGCGTGCAGGTCCCTCAATATACGAGCCGGTTATTTTTTGATATGCAGGTCGAAGGGTACGTACCGATTATTGTTCACCCGGAGCGAAACCAAACCTTTTTAGAGCACCCAAACAAATTATATGAACTGATTAAAGGGGGAGCCCTAACACAGGTGACCGCCCATTGCTTTACGAAGAAAGCTCCTAAAAAAGCGAGACAATTTGCAGAACTTCTGCTGGATCATCAGATGCTGCATCTTGTGGCGACGGATGCTCACGACGTAAAAAACAGGCCGTTTGACCTGAGTAAGGCTTACCGGTTCATGGAGAGCAAACAGGGAGAAGAGGAAATCTTTTATCTGATGGATAACGCCCAGCGAATAGCAGAGAATGAAGACATCTATCCAGAACCGCCGGAGCGGGTGAAAAAGAAGAAGTTTCTCGGCATTTTTTAAGCGAACGTAGAAAAAAGACGACAGGCTGCGCATGTTAGCGCCACTTGTCGTCTTTTTTCTCTAATCTAATTCCAAATGTTTTCGGAGAGTCTCAGAAACATGATTTCGGACCTCTTCATGGATATTCATATAGTATATTCCATCAATCGTTGTACCATCCCCACTCATTTCCAGGGTTTCAATATTGTGCCTCGAAGACCGGTAATCATCTTGAAAGTCCTTCATTTCGTCAAATGTCATATTCGTACGGACATTTTCCCCTAGTATACTAAGAAAGTCCCCGGCTTTTATGATGGAAGAAAGATTCGCCCCTTCATGAATGATGGCATCTACAACATCTCGCTGGCGCTCATTTCTGCCAAGATCGCCTTCCGGATCTTCCTTTCGCATTCTCACATAAGCCAAAGCTTCTTCGCCGCTTAAATGAAGCTCGCCTTCAGGAAAATCAAACCCCTTGTGTTCGAATGCAAGATTATTATTCACGGTAACTCCATCTACGGTATCTACAATATCTTCAAATCCATCAAGATTAATAGAAACAATATAGTCAATCGGGATATTCAGGAAATTCTCGACGGTGTCTATTGCCATTTGCGCCCCGCCGAAAGCATACGCATGATTAATTTTATCTTCCCTGCCGCGGCCGATAATTTCAGTGCGGGTATCACGGGGGATACTCACCATTTTGATAGACTCTTTGTTTGGGTTAACGGTCAGGACGATCATCGTATCAGAGCGGCCTGATTCGGTATCTTCGTTATCAATCCCCAGCAGTAAAAAGGAAATAGGATCATCTTTTTCCGGACTTGCTGCTGCTTCCCGGTGATTGCTCTCTCGTACAATATTTTCATGCATCGTACTGGCTGTATCAGAAATAGAAGAGTATAAGTAATACGCATATCCTCCAACCGCCAATACCAAAAAACCTATCATGCCGCCAATAATAATCAGCAACTTTTTCATCCGTCTTTTCTCCTATCTTCCTATAGTATTAAGCATGTATGATTTTGTTAGTATAGAACGATTGTCAAAAAATTTCAATACTTTGTGTCAAACATCTGAGAGATTATGGTACAATTTCAAAGAAGTACATTGATCGCACCTATGGTAGGCGTTTTAAATAACATCACGGAGGTACAAATGGAAGAAACAATTAGTTTAAAAGAAATCTTTGAAACGCTGAAAAAACGTCTTGTCTTCATTATATTGATCACTTTGGGAGCGGTAGCAGCAAGTGCTATTATCACGTTCTTTGTTCTTACACCGCAATACGAGGCTTCTACCCAAATTCTAGTGAATCAATCATCAACTGATAGAGAGCAGCTCACCGCAAATGAATTGCAAAGTAATCGAGAACTGATTAATACCTACAATGTCATTATGAAAAGTCCGGCGATTCTAGAACAAGTGCAGCAAGAACTAAGCAGCAGCTTAAGTGTACAATCCATCAACGACAAAATTACCGTATCCTCGGAAGAAGACTCACAAGTAGTTGCCCTTACTGTGACAGATGAGGATCCTGTGTATGCTGCAGAAATAGCGAACACTACAGCCGAAGTGTTCGAACAAGAAATAGTGGATATTATGAACATCGATAATGTTAGTATTCTATCTGAAGCTGCCCTGTCTGATAATGCGTCTCCCGTCTCCCCGCAGCCTGCCCTTAATATGGCCATCGCTTTTGTAATGGGGCTGATGACAGGAATAGGACTAGCTTTCTTGCTGGAATTTCTCGATAATACAATCAAAACAGAGAAAGACTTGGAAAAAGAATTGGAGATTCCCGTCCTTGGCGTCATTTCTGAAATAGAGCAGGAAGATATTAAACAAACAAGCAGCAGCAATGCTCGAGAAGGGAGGAAGCGTAAGGGTGTGGAAAAAATCTCGTAAAACGAAATCAGAATTAAAAAAAAGAAACGCGTTGATTACCGAATCCAATCCCAAGTCTCCCATTTCGGAACAATTTCGTAATGTTCGAACCAATTTGCAGTATGCCTCCATAGACGAGGATGTTTCCGTTATCATGACAACCTCTTCTGGACCAGGAGAAGGGAAGTCTACGGTGAACAGTAATGTAGCTGTCTCAATTGCTCAGCAAGGGAAAAAAGTGCTCGTCATTGATGCTGACCTGAGAAAACCAACCGTTCATTATATTTTTCAAACGACGAATCAGTATGGATTAAGTAATTCTCTAACAAGCCCCGACACGCTTACCGATTCCATTAAGAAAACAAAGGTGGAAGGGTTGGAGGTACTGACATCTGGGCCCATTCCTCCTAACCCTTCGGAGCTGCTAGGCTCAAATCGAATGAAAACCTTCATCGCTTCGTTAAAAGAAACCTATGATTATATCATTCTAGATACTCCGCCTCTTTTAGCGGTAACGGATGCACAAATTTTAGCTGGTTTGTGTGACGGCGTGATTCTTGTTGTGAGCAGCAAGCAAACGACAAAGGAAGAAGCGGCTAAGGCAAAAGAGCTGTTGAAACATACGAATGCCAAAATATTAGGCGGTGTCCTGAACCGCCAGGACAAAAAAGCCGGAAACTATATGTACTATTACGGCCAGTAAAAAAGAAAGAAAACTGTCTGCGAATAAATCCAGACAGTTTTTTTATGTGTTAAAAGATGGAGTTGTAATGAATACGTAAACTTAAAACAGAGGAAAAGATAGTATAGTAAGATAAAAGATTTATTAATTTCAAATTATTTCCTAAATAAGCGTTGACTTTAGATGTGCGGAGGAGTAAAATTTCTACTCATAAGGACCCAAATATTACAAGTAGATACAAAATTAGATATCATTAGCAAGAAAATCATAAAAATAGACACGATAGCAGGTGGACGATGTGCTAGAACATCTTATTACATCAAAAACAAGGCTGCGAATGCTGTTGAAATTTTTCTTGCATCCAGAGAACTCGGCATACTTACGGGAATTAGCAAATGAATTTGGGGATTCGACAAATGCCGTGCGAGTAGAGCTTAATAGACTGGCAGAAGCAAAGCTGCTTAGAAAAGAAGAAGCAGGGAACCGAATTGTTTATCAAGCGAACCAGGACCACGCTGTCTTTCCATCCTTAAAAAAGCTAGTTCGTCAATCCGTTCAATGGGACGACCTCTACGCCGCAGCGAAAAGGATTGGGGCAGAAGCCATATTCTTAAGAGAATCCGAAAAATTAAAAACATTTAGTTACTTGTTAGTGCATCCAAGCAATACATACAGCTGCTTTCATAGAGTAGAAGAGAAGGATCATTCGCTAGACTTGCTTGTTATTTCAGAAGACGAACTCGAATCCGTAAAAGCAGAAAGCCAGTCATGCTTTCTTATATGGAAAGACAACGAGAGACATGCCTAATACTTGGATTGACAAACTTTTGGTAAACGCCTGTCGCACTACTATCACTACAGGCACTCGGCCGTGCTGTGGGACCCTGCAACCGCACTCCTTAGGCGCCCGTTGCCACTGGTGCGGTGTGAGGAAAGGTTAGATGCCTGTAAGAAAGGCTGAAGTGCCCTGAACAGCCTCGACAGGTAAATGTTCTCCAGACAGAAAAGGCTGGTTTGTGCCTTTTATGACTAGAGGTTATTTAACCCCGAGAGGCTGGGCAAGATGATGCGTTGCATGGTAAAAGGATGCATATTGTCTTGAGAGAATAAAGAGAGAACGTTCTTTCAAGAGAGGATGCATGGGAAGAGCATACTTTAAAAAAGGGGAGGATGGAATTGACATACGGAAAGCGATTAGCCGCACTAATGGGGATGGACACATTCATTGTCACGATTGCTGTCTTTATCGGGGGATTTCTGATTTACAATACGGATTATGTGGGATCGGCCATTATCTTTGCCAGCTCGTTCACCTTAATGGTGTCTCACCACATATTTGCGTATCTATTCAAGCTTTATAAACGTGTGTGGCAATATGCGAGCATTAATGAACTAAAAGAAATCTTTAAAGCTGTTACTTTATCCATTCTTACCACTGCAATCATGCAAACGGTGATATTTAACACCATCCATTCACGCACTCTATTAATCACATGGATGCTTCACATTTTGTTAATCGGGGGATCTCGATTTGCCTGGAGAATGTATAGAGACACATACATAAAGCCGTCAAACAAAAAGAAAAAACGTACATTAATTGTGGGGGCAGGTAATGCAGGGACCATGGTAGCAAGGCAGATGCAGCAAGGAAAAGCAAGTGAGTTGCTTCCTGTGGCTTATGCTGATGACGATATGACCAAACAGCATTTGGAAGTTATGGGGGTGCCAGTTGCAGGACGGGTAAAAGATATACAACAAATTGCAGAGAATCTAGAGATTGAACATATTGTCATTGCCATTCCGTCATTGCAAAAGCAAGATGTACAAAGAATATACCAGGAATGCTTAAAAACCAACATAAAAACACAAATCCTGCCATTGATGGAAGACTTGCTAAGCGGTAAAGTTTCTGTTAACCAATTCCGTGACGTACAAGTGGAAGACCTGCTCGGTCGTGAACCGGTGGAACTCGATATCGACGGAATATCCGACTCTATTACCGGTAAAACCGTACTTGTTACAGGCGCAGGCGGATCCATCGGATCAGAAATATGCAGGCAAATTACAAAGTTCGAGCCAGCCAAACTCATTTTGCTTGGCCACGGGGAAAACAGCATTTACGATATAGAAATGGAATTGAAGAAAAAAGATTTAATAACCGAGTTAATCACCGAAATATCTGACGTAAAAGATAAAGAGAAAATGGATATCGTATTTGAACGAGAACGGCCTGCAGTCGTCTTCCATGCAGCCGCACACAAACACGTGCCTCTCATGGAACGAAATCCTGAAGAAGCTGTCAAAAATAATGTGATAGGTACAAAAAATGTCGCTAAAGCAGCGGATAAATATCGGACAAGCACGTTTGTGATGATTTCAAGTGACAAAGCAGTTAATCCTACCAGCGTAATGGGGGCAACCAAAAGAATCGCAGAAATGGTCGTGCAGCACATGGACGCCACCAGTCCAACAAAATTTGTCTCCGTCCGGTTTGGTAATGTACTCGGAAGCCGCGGCAGTGTCATTCCATTGTTCAAAAAACAAATTCAAAGCGGCGGTCCAGTTACCGTTACTCACCCTGACATGACACGTTATTTTATGACGATTCCAGAAGCATCCAGACTTGTCATTCAAGCCGGTGCCCTAGCAAAAGGCGGCGAAATCTTCCTGCTTGATATGGGAGAGCCCGTCAAAATTGTTGATCTCGCTAAGAACCTTATTAAACTATCAGGTTACAGCGAAGACGAAGTAGGAATAGAGTTCACCGGGATGCGGCCCGGTGAAAAAATGTTTGAAGAACTGTTAAAAGACGACGAAGTCTATCCTGAGCAGATCTACCCGAAAATCCACATAGGAAAGACACCGGAAGTTCATGAACAATTCTACAGTGGTGTAATGAGTAACTACCCTGTACTTACATCGGCAGAATTACGGGATCTTTTAATAAACATCGCGAATTTTAAAACAAAAGAACATAAACTAGCCAAAATGAGTTAAAACGATAGGGGGGAAGGCAATGAAAGTAAGAAAGGCTATTATTCCAGCAGCAGGCTTGGGAACCCGTTTCTTGCCAGCTACAAAAGCACAGCCAAAAGAAATGCTTCCCATTGTGGACAAGCCAACCATTCAATATATTGTCGAAGAAGCAATTGAATCCGGAATCGAAGATATTATCATTGTATCCGGGCGCGGGAAACGTGCGATTGAAGATCATTTTGATAAATCATACGAGCTAGAAGAGACACTATTAAAGAAACAAAAAATGGAGATGTTGGATGAAGTACAACGTATTTCCTCTCTTGCAAACATTCACTACATTCGACAAAAGGAACCAAAAGGGCTAGGGCATGCTATCCAATGCGCCAGCCGTTTTATCGGGGATGAACCATTTGCTGTTCTGCTAGGTGATGATATCGTACAAGCAGAGATGCCATGTCTGCGTCAACTCATCGATGTGTACGAGCGCTATTCTTCATCAGTGGTCGGCGTACAGCAAGTTCCAGATGAAGATGTATCGAAATACGGCATTGTAGCACCGAAAGGAGAGCCAATTCAGAATGGTGTGGTGCATGTACAAAATCTTGTTGAAAAGCCGAAAGTTCTCGATGCTCCGTCAAACTATGCAATCATGGGCAGGTATGTGCTGCGTCCGGAAATCTTTGATATTCTCGAAACATTGCCGCCCGGTGCAGGCAATGAAATTCAGCTTACAGATGCGATAAAGCAGCTCAATCGACAGCAGGCTGTCCTTGCATGTGAATTCTCCGGAGAACGCTATGACGTAGGAGACAAGTTTGGATTTATTAAAGCAACCATAGACTTTGCCCTTCAAAGAAATGATTTACGAGAAGGCGTAAAGAATTACGTAGAAGAAGTTCTTAATAAGGAGCTTGTAAAATAGAACAGAACGGTCCCTTAAAGCAGACTTCAATTTTGCTTTAAGGGGTGTTTTTTGTGTAAGAGATCATTAGCAGTTTAGTAGTTGGTTGGATAAAGTTCCAGTCAAGTACTAAGCAACTAAGTGACTTCATAGAGGAAGGACGTTTTTAACAATGGGAGATAGGATATTCCTCTCATCACCGCATATGAGTGATGAGGGCTATGAAATGGAATTTGTTAAAGAAGCTTTTGATACAAACTGGATTGCACCGCTTGGGGAAAATGTGAATGAATTTGAAAATGAACTAGCTGCTAAAGTTGGTTCTAATGCTGCTGCAGCACTATCCTCTGGAACTGCTGCTATTCACTTAGCACTAAGAGCAGCTGAAGTAGGTGAAGGAGATATTGTGTTCTGCCCAACACTTACATTCTCAGCCACAGCTAATCCCATTATCTATCAAAATGCCACACCTGTATTTATAGATAGTAATTATGAAACGTGGAATATGTGCCCCAAAGCTTTAGAAGAAGCATTTGAGAAATATCCAGAAGTGAAGGCAGTCATAGTGGTACATCTTTATGGTTTATCTGCAGATATGGATAAAATCGTAGAACTGTGTAAGAAACATGATGTTACTTTAATAGAAGATGCTGCTGAGTCTTTAGGAACTTACTATAAAGGGAAGCATACGGGAACCTTTGGCGATTATGGTATCTTCTCATTTAATGGGAATAAGATCATCACAACTTCCGGTGGTGGAATGCTCGTTTCCGACAATGAAGAGAGAATTGCTAAGGCAAGATTTTGGGCTACTCAATCTAGAGATCAAGCAAGACACTATCAGCATAGCGAATTAGGGTTTAATTACCGTATGAGCAATGTCGTTGCTGGGATTGGAAGAGGGCAGCTTAAGGTTTTAGATCAGAGAGTTGAGAAGAAACGATATATTTTTGAGTTTTATAAAAGAGAGCTTAGTGATCTAGCCGGTGTTAAGTTTATGCCTTGTAACGAGTGGGATGAACCGAACTACTGGTTAAGTGGTATGACGTTGAGTGAGGAAGTGAGACCACTTGATATGTTGGAAGCTCTTGAAAATGAAAATATTGAAGCAAGGCCAATATGGAAGCCGATGCATATGCAACCATTTTTTGAGAAGTTTGATTTTGTGGGTACTGATGTTACAGAAAAACTATTTGAGAAAGGTGTATGTTTGCCATCAGATACAAAAATATCGGATTCTGATTTGGAGAGAGTAGTAAAGTCTATTAGAAGGTTGTGGTTGTAATAATGAAAAAATCAAAAGATAGTTTATACAGAAGGTTTATAAAAAGGCCTATAGATTTTTTATTAGCTTCGATTGCTATTATTACTCTGAGTCCAGTTTTTTTAATAATTGCTTTTCTGGTTAAAGTAAAGCTAGGTAGTCCGGTGTTGTTTAAACAAAAGAGACCAGGCCTTAATGAGAAGATTTTTACTATGTATAAGTTTAGGACAATGACGGATGAAAGAGATGAAAATGGTGAGTTATTGCCTAATAATATTCGCCTAACAAAATTTGGGGAAGTCCTAAGGTCTACTTCTTTAGACGAATTGCCAGAGCTTTTTAATATATTAAAAGGTGACATGTCTTTTATAGGACCTAGGCCATTATTAATTGAATACTTACCACTCTATACTGAATATCAAAAGCAACGACATGGTGTAAGGCCTGGTTTATCGGGATTAGCTCAAATAAATGGAAGGAATACAATAACTTGGGAAGAAAAGTTTGACTATGATATTCAATATGTTGAGAACATTACTCTTAAGTTAGATTGCAAAATCGTCATTCAAACTATCAGAAAGGTATTTAAGCAGGAAGGTGTTAACAGTAGTGATAATGTAACTATGGAGAAATTTAAAGGCAGCATAGACAATGACCAATAAATGAATCTGGAGAGGAAGTAACTCTGTGAATAACAAAGATATTTATATAGTTGGTGCAGGGACTTATGGAGAAGCAATGTTTGAATTAGCTGAAATACTAGGTTATAAAGTTAAAGCCTTTTTTGATGAAGATGAGAAGAAGCTTCATGAATCAATAATGGGTGTAGAAATAACTGATAAATTCTCAAATTTATCATGTCAAGAAATAAAAGGCAAACAGTTTATTGTTGCAATAGGAAATAATGAAGCAAGGTTCAATATTATGAATGAAATTAACTCATTAGGAGGTAATACCCCATCCTTAATCCATCCAACAGCAGTGATAAGCCCAAGTGCCGAAATTGGTATAGGGGTGTATATACAGGCAAATGTATACATTTGGACAAAAGTAAAGGTTAATGACTTTAGTATTATTAGCCCTAATTCTGTAATAGCACATCATTCCACAATTGGAAAAGCGTGTCTTGTTTCAACACTTACTGGCATAGGAGCTTCTATAAAAGTCGAAGATAAAGTTTTTATTGGGATGGGTTCAACTATAGTTACAGGATTGGCTTATATAAGAGAAAATTCTATTATTGGAGCAGGGGCAGTAGTCCTTAAAAATACAGAAAGAAATAGCGTTTATGCTGGCATTCCTGCCAAAAAAATTAGGAGTATTAAATAGTTAACACTTAACTTAGAAGAGTCAATGAGTGTTTCAAAAAACAAAGAATTTAAATTTTGTGTCGGATTCTAGGGTGAGCAAATGAATATTATATTTTTATCCATTGGTAAATTAAACAATATCGAAGAAAAAGGGATATACACAGACCTTTTACGGCAATTCAGAGATAATGGCCACAAAGTATATGTTGTTAGTCCGAGAGAGAAACGTCTAAATAAGCCTACAGAATATGTCGATGAAAATGGAGTTCATTTTTTAAGAGTTAAGATTGGAAATATAACCAAGGTTAGTGTAGTAGAAAAAGGTATTTCCACAGTGATGATCGAGTACTTGTTCCTTAAAGCAATTAAACAGTACCTTAAGGATGTAAAATTTGACTTAGTATTGTATTCAACCCCGCCCATAACCTTTGAAAAAGTCATAAGCTATGTTAAAAAGAGAGATAATGCAAGTTCTTATCTATTACTAAAAGATATCTTTCCACAAAACGCTGTGGATTTACGCATGCTTAGTAAATATAACCCTTTGTACAGGTATTTTAGATTTAAAGAAAAAAAATTATATAAGAATTCAAATTATATTGGATGCATGTCACAAGCCAATGTAGATTTTATTTTGAATAACAATCGGAAGTTACCTTCTAATCTAGTTGAAATATGCCCTAATAGCATAGATCCTGAAATAATTGATATTGAAAAAGGTGAAGAACAGAAAAAAAAAATTAGAGAAAAGTACGAAATACCTTTTGATAAGACAGTTTTTATTTATGGAGGTAATCTTGGCAAACCACAAGGTATTGACTATTTAATTAAGTGTTTAAAAGCAAATAAAAATAACAAGCAAGTATATTTTGTGATCGCCGGATCTGGTACCGAATTTAATAAGCTCAAGGCTTTTTTTAATGAAGAAAAGCCAGGTAATGCTCAGTTGTTTAATCAGTTACCGAAAAATGATTATGAAAACCTGGTAAATTCATGTGATGTAGGACTAATATTTCTTGATAACCGATTTACAATACCAAATTTCCCCTCGAGATTACTCTCCTATATGCAGGCTTCCATGCCAGTTTTAGCAGCCACGGACGTTAATACAGATGTTGGAGAAGTTATGGAAAAAGGGAACTTTGGACTATGGTGTGAGAGTAGTAACGTAAATGAGTTTAATAGAGAAGTTCAAAAACTATGTAACAAAGAAGTAAGACATGAAATGGGAGTAAATGCTAGGAGGTATTTAGAAGAAAATTATACAGCAAGGCATTCATATGACATCATAATGAGTCATTTTAAGTAAAGTGGAAAAGAGGTAATTTTATGTTTGAAAATAAGACTCTATTAATCACAGGTGGCACTGGTTCTTTTGGAAATGCTGTAATGAAAAGATTTTTAGATACAGATATAAAAGAAATTCGTGTATTTTCTAGGGATGAGAAGAAACAGGATGAGATCCGTAATTATTTTAAAAGTGAAAAGCTGAAATTTTATATTGGTGATGTACGGGATATTAACAGTGTTCGTGACGCGATGTTTGGAGTGGATTATATTTTTCATGCTGCAGCCCTAAAACAAGTTCCATCATGCGAGTTCTTTCCGATGGAAGCTGTTAAGACAAATATTCAAGGCACAGATAATGTTTTAACAGCCGCTATCAATAGTGGTGTAAAAAAAGTAATAAGTCTCTCAACAGATAAAGCTGCTTACCCAATAAATGCCATGGGAATTTCCAAAGCGATGATGGAAAAGGTGTCTATCGCAAAGTCAAAAACAGTTGATCCAGATAGAACTCTTATATGTAGTACACGTTATGGTAACGTGATGGCTTCTAGGGGTTCAGTAATCCCTTTATTTATTGAACAAATAAAAAATGGACAACCATTGACTGTCACTGATCCTAATATGACGAGGTTTTTAATGAGTCTTGAAGATGCAGTTGAGCTTGTAGTATTTGCCTTTAAACATGCTGAAGCTGGTGATCTTATGGTCCAAAAAGCACCGGCCTCGACTATTGGAGATCTAGCCCTAGCAGTTAAGGAGTTATTTAATGCAGATAATGAAATCCAAGTAATTGGTACTCGCCACGGTGAAAAGCTCTACGAAACTTTACTTACCAGGGAAGAACACGGAGTTGCGGATGACCTGGGGGGGTTCTACCGAGTACCTGCGGATAAGAGAGATCTTAACTATGATAAATACTTCGTAGAAGGGGACCAGAAGTTATCATATGAAGATGAGTATAACTCTCATAACACAGACAGACTAAATATAGAACAGATTAAAAATAAATTGTTAAAGCTTGACTATGTTCAAGAGGAGTTGAAAGGTTTGATGCAAGTATGAATATACTAGTGACTGGCGCAAAAGGGTTTATAGGAAAAAACCTTGTAGCAGAATTAAGAAATCAAAACTACACAAACATCTTTGAATATAGTAAAGAAACAAATCAAAATTTACTAGAGGAATATTGTAAAAAAGCCGATTTTGTGTTTCACCTTGCAGGAGTAAACCGTCCCAAAGACAAGTCCGAATTCATAGATGGTAACTATGGTTTCACCACAATTCTTCTTAATACGTTAAAAAAACATCATAATACTTGTCCTGTATTGTTTTCCTCCTCTGTACAAGCTAAATTGGACAATCCATATGGTATTAGCAAAAAAGCAGGAGAAGACTTGCTGTTTGAATATGGACAGGAGACAGGGGCCAAAGTGCTTGTCTATCGTTTACCAAATATTTTTGGGAAATGGTGTAAACCAAATTATAACAGTGCGGTAGCAACGTTTTGTCATAATATTGCTCATGACTTACCAATAACTATAAAAGATCCAAGTATTACTATTAATTTGATTTATATCGACGACGTAGTAAATGAACTGATCAACGCATTAGAGGGTAACGAAAATACAAATGGTGATTTTTGTAAAGTCCCTAAAATTCACAATGTCACCCTAGGAGAGATAACTGATTTACTTTATTCATTTAAAAGTAGCCGCGAAGAACGTACTATTCCTGATATGTCTAGTAACTTTACTAAGAAGTTATATAGTACGTACCTGAGTTATTTACCAGAAAATCGGTTTAGTTATGACCTTAAAATGAATGTAGACCATAGAGGATCTTTTACAGAATTTATTAAGACTCCTGATAGAGGTCAAGTTTCTGTTAATATATCTAAGCCAGGCATAACCAAAGGTAATCATTGGCACCATACAAAAAATGAGAAATTTTTAGTAGTAAGTGGAAAAGGGGTTATTCGTTTTAGAAAGATTGGATCCAATGATGTGATTGAATACTATGTCAGCGGAAATAAGATGGAAGTTGTAGATATTCCTACTGGTTACACACATAACATTGAAAACCTGGGAGATACCGACATGATCACCATTATGTGGGCAAATGAGCTTTTTGATTCAGATAACCCAGACACTTACTATTTGGAGGTATAAAAAGTGAAGAGGCTGAAGGTCATGACAGTTGTAGGTACAAGACCAGAAATTATAAGGCTGTCAGCTGTAATTAATAAATTAGAAGAGTCAAATGCTATCGATCATACACTTGTCCACACAGGTCAAAACTATGATTATGAATTAAACGAAGTGTTTTTTAAAGATTTTAATTTAAAGAAGCCTAATTACTTCCTTAATGCCGCAACTGGAACAGCCGTAGAAACGATTGGAAATATTCTAGTTAAAATAGATCCCGTCATGGAGGAAATTAACCCAGATGCTTTCTTAGTGTTAGGGGATACGAATAGTTGTTTGTGTGCAATAGCAGCTAAAAGAAGGCGAATTCCTATATTTCATATGGAAGCAGGAAATAGGTGTTTTGACCAGAGAGTTCCAGAGGAAACTAACAGGAAAATTGTTGATCATATGGCAGATATTAATTTAACATACAGCGATATTGCAAGAGAGTATCTTATCAAAGAGGATTTTCCATCAGATAGAATTATTAAAACGGGCAGTCCTATGATTGAAGTTCTTAAATGGAAAAAAAATGAAATAAAAAATTCAGGTGTATTAGAAAGATTAGAGCTAGAGGAGGGAAACTATTTTGTAGTATCAGCTCATAGGGAAGAGAATATCAATTCAAAAGTCAATTTCTTAGAGTTGATTGATAGTTTAGAAGCAATTGGTGAAAAATATAACTTACCTGTGATTGTGAGTGCACATCCTAGAACAAAAAAAATGATTGAGTCGAGAGGGGTTAAGTTTAATTCATTAGTAAAAATAATGAAACCTTTAGGGTTTAATGATTATATTAAGCTTCAAATTAAGGCGAAAGCTGTACTTAGTGATAGTGGAACTATTAGTGAGGAATCTTCTATTCTTGGTTTTAAAGCATTGAACATTCGAGAGGCTCATGAAAGGCCAGAAGCAATGGAAGAAGCATCAGTAATGATGGTCGGATTAAAGAAAGAAAGAATTTTACAAGGACTTGAGGTATTAGAGACTCAAGAAAAAGACACTTTAAGGCTTGTTGGAGATTATAGTATGTCTAATGTGTCGGAAAAATTATTAAGAATCATATTGTCCTATACTGATTATATTAATAGGGTGGTTTGGAGGAAATAGTGTGAGAAAGAAGGTTTTGATTATGACCGGTTCGTATCTCCCGGGAGTTAAAGGGGGCGGTCCAATACAATCAATTAAAAACTTAGTGAATAACCTTTCATATAGAATTGAATTCTATATTGTAACTTCCGATAGGGATGTAGGGGATAATAAGCCATTTCCAGATGTGAAAACAGATGAGTGGTTGGAGGTTGGAGAGGCAAAAGTTCTCTACACTGATGTATCAAACTTAACTGTTAATAAAACTAGAGATATACTTAATAGCATAAATTTTGATGTGTTGTATTTAAATAGTTTTTTTTCATTTAAATTTAGTATAGTACCTATAATACTAAAAAAGTTTAATCAATTATCAAATAAAACTATTGTTCTTGCACCTAGAGGAGAATTCTCCAGTGGAGCGCTAAATCTAAAAAACAGAAAGAAGAAATTTTTTCTAAAAATATCAAAAACAATGGGTTTATATAAAAATATCACATGGCATGCATCAGCATATCAAGAGAAAGAAGATATTGAAAAGATATTTGGTGAAGACAATAATATTTATGTTGCTAAGAATTTAACTGCAAACTATAAAGAACTTAATTATGACAAAGTTATCAAAAAGAAAAAAGGTGAACTGAAAATTGTATTTATATCAAGAGTGCATCCAAAGAAAAATCTTAAAAAGGCTTTAGAGTTCTTAAACTATGTTGATGGTAAAGTAGAATTTAATATTTATGGACCTATAGAAGATAAGTTATATTGGTCTGAGTGTGAAAAAAAAATAGCACATTTACCGCAAAATATTAAAGTTTTATATAAAGGGTTAGTAGAACACGACCAAATTATATCTATCTTTAAAAAACATCATATATTACTTTTCCCAACATTAGGTGAAAATTTTGGGCATGTTATTTCTGAAGCATTAATTGGTGGTTGTCCAGTGATTATAAGCAACCAGACTCCTTGGATCGGACTGGAAGAAAAAAATATTGGTTGGGATATTAAACTTAAAGATGAAGTTAATTTTGTTAATGCTCTTCAGTATTGTGTAAATATGGATAATGAAGAATACAAATTTATGTCAAAAAAGGCATTTCATTTTGGTAGGGAAAACTCGAATAATCAAGAAGAAATAGAGAAAAACTTTTATTTATTTACTTTATAATTGTATTTTCAAAAAATAAATAACTCAGAATATGTATTATAGGTGGTAATGATTACATATTTACAAATAGTTCCCTTTTCTAAGTGTATGTTATGAAGGTTGCTCTTAATTTTGTTATACTTAAAGTTAAATTAGAGAGGACATTAAAATGTATATTAGTGCAGTTGTTGGCAGTAAAGAGAACATAAATGAGTGGAAAGAAATACTACGAATTTATATTAGCAAGAATGGTTACTATCATAAATTTCATACCATGAAAACTACTAAAAGTTTAAATATATATATTGGGTTCTGTTGGTTTAGTAGTAAAGAAATAAATCAAGGTGAGTTAATCGAAGAATATGATAATAAGATCATTTATAACTGTATCTCATTGATAAGTAATAATAATGATTTTGTCTTTAACAAAGAAAAAAATGAATTTTCTATTAAAACACCAATTGCTTCCCCAGAAGAAATTATGTATATCAATAATGACAATAGATTTTTAGTAATGTCCAATGATTTAAGAGTATTATTGAATTTTTCAAATAGAAAGCTAGATTCTAAAGGTGTATATAATTTACTTAAGTATGGGGCATTTTTACCTAGAACCAGTTTGTATAAAGATATAGAAAAGATTCCTCGTGGATATGAATCTAACTTTATTGTTAGTGATGAAAATATCACTAAAATTGTATTTCACCCAAGGAAACCACTTAAAACGTATTATTCTGAAGAACAAAACTTGGAAAATGATTTTAATAATACCATTTCAAATAGCATAAAACAACTTCCTGATAATCCCGTCTTATATTTTAGCGGTGGTGTGGACTCCTCATACATAGCTGCTATGTTTAAGGAAGTTGGGAGAGATGATGTTATTCTTTTTAATTACTCTTTTGGAGATGAAGATGTTGAGGCAGCACATGCAAAAGATGTAGCAAGAATTTTAGATTTGCCATTTATGCAGGAGAAATTTGATGAAAGAAAAATATTAGAAACTATTAACTCATTAGGTAAAGATTACTCAAACCCATTTGGAGATGGTTCGGTATTACCTACAAATATGTTAATAAATTCATCACTAGAAAGTCTAAATAATGTTGGTGTAATTATTGATGGTGTTGGTGCTGATGGACTTCTAGGTATGCATGGTAAAATAACTCAATGGTCTAAAATATACAAGGTACCAAATTTGTTTAGAAATACAATCTCTGTACTATATAAATTTTTAGGCGTGTATAATTACCCTCAAGATTCATTTGTGGAGAAGATAGGGAGAATATCACGAAGAAGTGTACAATCGCCATTATCACAGGCCTCTGTTATGGCACAGAACCCATTGGATAATATTATGTATGATATTCCACCAGAGCAAAATAACGAATTTAATCTAGAAATAAATAAGTACTTGCATTCTTTTGCTGAAGATATAGTGGATAAAAGTGGCGTCATAAGTTTGATAGATATTATGCATACTTGTGCAGGAGAATACGCATCAAAGACCTTTAGTCCCCTTAATTCAAGAGGAATAAGGGTATTTTATCCTTTCCTTCAAGATGAGATTATTAATTTAGGTCTTTCTAGTAATATTTTCAATAGTGAAATCGAATCAAAATCAATTTTGAAAAAATACTTAGAGAATTATTTGCCTAAGGAATTTATTTATCGAAAAAAGAGTGGGTTTACACCTCCTTACGCAAAAATTTTTGCTCTAAGTGAAATACAAGCTTATTTTAGGGAAGTAGTTTTATCAGAAAAAAATGAGCTAACAATATTTATAAATAAAATACCTATTCTTAATGCACTTGACTTATTGAACAAGAATAAGACAGTGAGTGTGGGAGTTTATAACTTTTTGTGGGTATTATTTTTTACTACAAAATGGATGAATGAACAAAAATAAATAGGTAAGGAAAAGTCAAAAGTTATTTAGACAAGGTATGATATATATCAGAATTATTCAACAAGGCGGTGATTTTTGAATGGAACCATCTAATCTGAAGGTGTTATTTTTAACAGATATCCCTTCACCTTATAGGGTATCTTTTTTTAATGAGTTAGGTAAGTTATGTAATCTGACGGTTCTTTTTGAAAGAAAAGCATCAAAAAATAGAGAAAAAAGTTGGCATAGTGAGGAATTTAGTAATTTTACTCCGATCTTTTTAAAGGGGATTAAATTAAACGCAAATAAAAGAATAAATTTAGATGTTAGGAAATACTTAAAGGAAGATTTATTTGATCTATTTATAATAGGTGGTTATAGTACACCTACTGGAATTCTTGCTATTGAGGTATTGAATTTCAAAAAAATCCCTTTTATTTTAAATGCTGACGGGGGTGTGGTTAGAAAAGAAAGTAAATTGAAAACTATGATAAAAAGGCATTTTATAAGTAGTGCAAAATACTGGTTGAGTACAGGGAATAATACAAGTAAATACTTGGAGCACTACGAAGCGATTAAAAAAAACATTTATAAATATCCCTTCACATCCTTTTCCCGACAAGATGTATTAAATACTATTGTAAGTGAAAATGATAAAAATAAAATAAAGAGGGAATTAAATATTACAGAAGAAAAAGTTATTTTAACAGTCGGGCAATTTATTCCTAGAAAGGGTATTGATGTATTATTAAAAGCTTGTATCGATCTTCCAAAAAATTATGGTATTTATATAATAGGTGGAGATCCTCCACGACAGTATACCGACTTTAAAGAGCGTAATAAACTTAATAATGTTCATTTCATTAATTTCCTAGATAAGGATGAATTAAAGAAATATTACTATTGTAGTGATGTATTTGTACTCCCAACAAGAGAGGATGTATGGGGACTTGTAATTAACGAAGCCATGGCTAATGGACTGCCGGTAATTACAACAGAAAAATGTGTTGCTGGATTAGAAATGATAAAAGAAAAAGAGAATGGTTTTATTATTCCTGTAGACGATAACGACACTTTATCAGATAAAATTAAGCAAATTATGGTTAATGAGAGTTTAAGGAAAAATATGGCGGTTAATAGTTTGAAAAAGGCAAAAGAATACACCATTGAAAACATGGCTGCTACTCACTTAAATATACTTGAGACTGTTCTAAAAAAGGAAAATTAATTTTATGGTAAGTATTGGGTATAAATTAGAGGATTCTAGATTTAGGATTAAAAAGAGTAACTTAGAATGGATAGGTATAAGTTTATTATTATTATTTAGCTTTGTTAGTTCAACTACACTGCTGATATCCCTTTTTTTCTTATTGTTTTTATTGCTACAAAAGGAAATAGGAGCAATAAAAATTTTGAATATAATTACACTTCGTACAATTATTAATCCTGTTATAGCTGTTAATATAGGGACTTTTCAGAGTGTAAAATGGATAATTATCATGGGGTGTTCTATATACCTAATATTTTCATTTTTGAAAATGAGAATTAAAGATTCAGATAAAATTAGAAACATTCTTTTATTGTTAATAGTATTTACTGGTTATAATACTATAACATCACTATTATTTAGTTCTTTGCCTGTAGTATCAATCTTTAAATTACTAAGTTATGCAATCGTTTTTGCTGCAATTTTAATTGGTATTGGCTATACGTATGACAAAATTAACTGGATTAAATGGATGCTAAATTTACTAAAATTAGTTATTATACCTTCGGTAATATTTATTAGTTTATCATTTAGCTTTGAAACAAATGGGTATTCATTTCAAGGTATTACTAATCAGCCAAATGTATTTGGTATTATATCTGTTTTATTTGTCGCTATTTCACTAGTATGGCTCAAGCTGAATAAATCAAAGTACATTAAGATATATACTTTTTCAATTATTATAATGACAATTACTTTGGTAGTTCTTAGCCAATCGAGAACAGCGTTTATTTCCATTTTGTTAATAATATTCACTTATATATTTTTTAGCGATATTAATAAAAAGTTAAAATTTACTATACTACCTTTTTTCTTTTCTGTATTAATATCTCTAACTTTTAATAATAAAATTATTAGTTTTTTTAATGATTTTTTAAGCAAGGGACAAACTGTTGATAATCTATTGTTTTCTCGTAGTAATCAAATTAACGGGTTACTTACAAATATAAATAACAGTCCTTGGTTTGGTAATGGTTTCGCCGTTCCCGTGTTACCTTTTAGAACATTTGAATTTAGTTATGATTATATTGTTGAACCGGGGAATATCATACTTGCAATCTTATCATATAGTGGAATAATTGGTTTTGTTATTTTTATATTATATATTATAAAAATATTACTAATAAGCAAATCCTACTTTATGTACTTTAGTTATCTCCCAATGGCTGCAATTTTAATCAGTATGGGGGAAATGGTTTTTTTTAGTACTAATAATATTGGGATTTGGTGTTATATGTTTTTAGCAATATATATATTTGGTGGCCAGATTAAAAGAAAACACTTGTGATTATTTAATCTGATAATTGCATAAGGTTAGGAATCACACTGTTATATGTTTTGAAATGATAATAAATTATTTTATTAGTAGGAGGATTGCAATATGGTTAACCTTTCGATAATAATTCCGCATTATAATTCAAGTGATTCACTAGACAAACTTATTGAAACTATTCCGCTTTCACAAGAAATTCAGATAATAATTATTGATGATAATAGTGATGGCATACATAAGAGAAACTTATTTCGAATAAAAGAAAAAAACTTCCATCGGTATATCGAATTTTATAAAAATGATATAAGTAATCGCAGTGCGGGTTCTTGTAGAAATATAGGGATTAACCATGTTAAAGGAAAGTGGATTTTGTTTGCAGACGCTGACGATTATTTTGTGGAAGGGTTTTACGAGATATTAAGTGAATATTTTAACACAAATAATGACGTAGTATTTTTTACCCCTACAAGTGTTGAAAGTCAAACTGGTAATTTATCAGATAGACATGAAACATTAGAGAGAATAATAAGTAATTATATTCAGAAACAAGACAATGAATCAGAGTTGTTTTTAAGATATAAGTTTTTTGTCCCTTGGTCGAAGTTAATCAATACAAATTTTTTAGAAAAAAATAAAATTGATTTTGATGAAGTCATTGCTTCAAACGATGTAATGTTCTCAACAAAAGTAGGCCATTACATGGAAAAATTCGTCACTTCCCAAAAAATAATATATTGTGTTACAAGAAATAGAGGCAGTTTGTCAGTAAATATTAGCGAAGGTGTTTTTGATGCAAGACTAATCACACACATTAATTATTGTGATTTTTTAAAGTTGAACTTGGCATCTAAGGATTTAAAATATTTTAATCTAAGAGGATCAGGATACCTTATAAGTGTCATGAAATATCGTCTGGGGATTAAAAAAATGATATCTACAATCGCTATTTTAAAAAAATCAAAAATTAAAGTTTTTGATTATAAATATCTTAATCCAGTTTATACTATTAAAAAAATTAAATATCATTTTAGTGAATATAATAAAAATAGAAAATTTTTTACAAGGGTTCAGTAAAAATTAAAAATAGAAATAAAATGTTAAATTCAAAAAAAAAAAAATTTATAGATTAATAGAAAGGGATATTATAATGAGTAAATATATACTGATAACTGGAGGCGAATTATTTAATAAAGGTGCACAATCTATGACCTTTGTAGCCGTTGATGAAATAAAGAAAAGATTTCCTGATTCTAAAATAATCCTACTATCAAGTGCTGATTATCGAAGAAAAGTGTCTGAAAAAAAACAGTATAACTTTGAAATATTACCATTTGATTCTAGTATAATCTTTCAATTGGTAGGAGGGATTTATAAAGTAATTTGGAATCTGAAAACTAACAAAAACTCTAGAACTAAATATGAGTATTTATTGCCAGTTTTTAAAAATATATTAGTAAACACAGCAGCTATAATTGACATTAGTGGTTATGCGTTATCATCTCAATTTGGAAGTAAAAGGTCACTAGCATATTTGGCAAAGATAATGCTCGCGAAAAAATATAATATAAATATGTATATGATGCCCCAATCATATGGGCCTTTTTCGTATGGTGATTTGGAAAAAATAGTAAATAGGTATTACATTAAAAGGTATATGCAGTATCCTGAATTAATTTTTGCTAGAGAGGAAGAGGGTTATAAATTATTAAAAAATGACTATGGTTTAACTAATGTAAAAAAATCTAATGACTTAGTTTTAATGAATAAGTCTATTAATTTATTAAATGTTTATAAGAAAGTTCCAGAAGGAAATACGTTTTTTGATAATATTAAAGGTGTAGCAATCGTACCTAATATGAAAAATTTCAAGCATGGTAACATAGATCAAATAATGTCTTTGTATGATAGTATTATCAAACTGTTATTAAAAGAAAATAAAACCGTTTATCTTATACGTCATTCATTTGAGGATATTCAAGCTTGTAAAATGATAAAGGAAAGATATATAGATAATAATAATGTGATTTTAATATCAGATGATATGAGTTGTTTAGTTTTTGATGAATTAGTTCAAAGGTTTGATTTTATAATAGGTTCTAGGTTTCATTCTATAGTTCATGCCTATAAAAATTCTATTCCTTGTATTTCATTGGGGTGGGCAACAAAATATCATGAATTATTAAAGTCTTTTAAACAAGAGGATTATATTTTTGATGTTAGGAACAATTTAAATGTCGACGCAGTCGAGTATGCAATTAAAAAAATGTTAGGGCAAAGGAACTATGAATCAGATAATATTAGATCTATTCTTACAGAGGTACAAACAAGAAATGTTTTTGATGTTTTGGAAAGTAATATACGTGCCTGAAACTTAAATGATGTATTACTTTAGTAATATAAGTTTCTTGTGGTTTAAATAATTTGCATTATCAGTGTATATAGGCGGGATAAAAATATGAAAAAAATATTCAAAAAATTTTTTAGTAATAAAAGGTTAACTTTTATTAAAACTAATTTAAATTTTATGCTAATAAAAATAATGGCTAAGTCAAAATTTTTGTCTTCGGTTTACTATCTATTTTCAGGTGGATTTAAACGAGAACATTATAGCGTTCTAAATGGAAAGTTAAAACACTTACAAGATATTAAGAATAAGGACTCTAACCAGTATTTATTAAGGAGGAACATACATCGATTAGAAAAAGGTCTTTTAATGAGGCCTACGAGAAAAGTCTTTGCTGTTGGATACTTAGAAGAAACAGTAAATTGTTATAAAGCACTAATTGATTCTCAAAAAGGTAGTGATTTTGTTAATCTAGGCGAGTTAAAATGGGCATCTGATGTGTTAACAAACTTTTTTGAAGTAGCCGGTTCGCACGAAGTGATTGATAAAATGGAGAAGGTTTTTTCTGAAATTAAACATATAGATATGGAAGAGGATTTAATAAATACTAAATATGTACCTTATGTTAGGAATTTAAAAGCTAAACCGAATGTATCATATGAAAATTTATTAGAATTAGCTAAATTTAGAAGATCGGTAAGATGGTTTGAACCTAAGAGTGTCCCCAAAAATATAGTTGATAAAGCTATTAAGCTAGCTTCTTTGTCTCCAAGTGCCTGTAACCGTCAACCATTCAAATTTAAAATCTTTGACGATCCTAATTTGCTATCAAAATTATCAGAATTACCTATGGGGACAAAGGGATATAGTGATAATATACCAACAATGGTAGCATTAGTGGGGGACTTAAGTGCATACCCATTTGAAAGGGATCGACATCTAATATATATTGATTCATCATTAGCTGCGATGTCATTTATTTTGGCTTTAGAGACACAAGGTATAAGTTCATGTATAATTAACTGGCCTGATATTGAAAGTCTTGAGGAGAGTATTGTGGATTTTCTGAGTTTAAAAGATTGTGAAAGAGTGATAATGCTAATAGGAATCGGATATCCTGATGAAACTGGAAAAGTTGCATATTCAAAAAAGAAAAACTTGCATGAATTAAGACAGTATAATATATAAAGTACACTTAGTTTTTATAGAAAGTTTGAAGTGATATTATCAATGGAAAATAATTTAAAGAATAAGGCTATAAGTGGAGTCAAGTGGACAAGTTTAAATACCTTGTTTACAACTTTTACTTCCCCTGTATATCAAATAGTATTAGCATTTTTGCTAGAACCACAGGAATTTGGCTATATTGCAGTGATTAGCTTATTTATAGGATTATCAATTTTACTTAGTGATGTAGGAATAGGCGAATCGATAATTCAACGAGACAATGTTACATCAACTCAAATATCATCATTATTCTATTTTAATTTGATATTAACTTCTGCTATTGCTTGTATAATTTATATATTAGCACCATATATACAAAACTTTTATAATTTACAAAACTTAGAGAGCATTATTCGTTTACTGGTTATAACAGTAATTTTTAATAGTATGTCAAGTGTTTTTAGGGTATATATACAAAAAAAAATGTTATTTAGAAATTTATCGATAATCCAAATTTCCAAAACTAGTATAGATATTTTAGCATCAAGTCTATTAATTTGGCTTGGCTACGGAATAATAGGGTATGTTTATGGAACTATAATTGCCTCAACATTTAATACAATACTATTAATTTTAATTGCTTTTAACAGAACAGATTTAAGGATATTGTTCTACTTTAATATTAAAGAAGTAATGCCTTTTTTAAATTTCGGAATATCAATTTCTTTAAAGAAAATATTAACATTTGTAAGTCAGCGTTTAGATGAAATTATTATTGGAGGTAGTTTATCTTCTGATGTTTTAGGAGTTTATTACTTTGGTAAAAGATTAATATTACAACTACAAACCGTTATGACAAATTCTTTTTCTAGAGTATTGCTACCAATTTTTTCGAGATTAAAAAAAGATCTCTCTAATTTAAAGAATGCTTATATGAAAATTACATACATGTCCGCAATGGTAGGATTTCCTATTTTTGTTGGTTTGGCATTAACCTCTCACTTAATAATCCCAGTATTTTTTGGAGATGATTGGTCAGGTTCAATAGAAGTAATTCGAATTTTGTCTTTTGCAATGTTATTTCAAGTACTAACAGCAAACATTGCAACATCTATGTTGTATTCTGTCAATAGGCCTAATTCAGTATTAATGATAGACATTTTTACTAATGTAATTTATTTTATTAGTTTATTATTATTCAGTTATATGGGACTCACAATTATTCTAATATTGTATGCACTATACACAATTACTAAAGCAGTTATTTTGCAATTTTACGTTGGTAAAGAACTGAAATATAGCATAATAGAGTATTTCCAAATGTTTAAAAAAATTATTTTTTCAAATATATCAATGACTTTAATTATTGTAATACTAAGCTTTCTATTGAGTGGTATTAATGAATTAATACAGTTAATTATAACCGTAATGATTGGTGTATTTGTATATATAACCATTCAATGGATAAATGATAGGGGAAATATGGTTTTTTTAATTACTACTATTAAAAAAAAGAGTAAGAGTGATTGAACAACTGAATAGATCATCATTACGGCAATTTTATCTTACTTTTAAATTGTGGGTACGTATTATAGTAAATAGATTCATTCGACTCAAATTAATAAAAAAGGCATCGTTTAATGATGGTAAATCAGTATAAAGAAAGCGAATGGAAGTTTCACGAAGGAGGAATTTCTCCATTTTCTTATTTAAAGGAACTGAGTGTACGAAGAACCCTATTGAATAAAATTTAAGAAATTCAATCCGTGTTGCCGGGGTAACTCTAGGAAATTGGCTCAATTAAAGTTATTAAAAAATAGTTCTTAAGGGTCGTTACGGCGTAAAATAGGAAAATCAGTGTCAGCCACCGCTAAAGGACAAATGTTCTTCATGAGGACATCTTGATTTTGTCTCTGGCATGGTGAAAAAGTCATACGAGGTTGATAGTGAAGGGTGATGGCTTTTTCTCTGCAATCCTTAAATTTTGAATATTACCATCAAATAGAATCAGTCTTACCATGTTTTTGATATTAATATTAACGGGTATTTTCTCCTGATCAAATTGGTTGCGTTTCATATTAGGGTCTTTACAAGGAGACTCTGGGTAATGGTTTTTGGCAAGAAACGGTAGCTAGGAGCTTGCCTTACAAGGAAGATTACCATTACCACCCCTCCTTGTAAAGACCGTGTTTTGAAATTTTTAAAGAGGTTCAAAGTCCTGGTTCTTTAAATGGCAGAGATGGTTCACTTCAATACATAAAATTATCGATATTTACTGTTTGTCGGTTTTTTACAAATATATTAGAAGCTTGTCGTCATTAAAAAGTAGATCACTTAATCTATGCATCTTCAAGTTCTGTCTATGGAGCGAATGTAAAGATGCCTTTTTCCACTTCAGATAATGTCGATCATCCAGTTAGTCTTTATGCAGCAACGAAGAAGTCTAATGAATTAATGGCTCATACGTATAGTCATTTATATGGCATTCCAACAACAGGGTTACGTTTCTTTACTGTTTATGGTCCAATGGGGCGACCGGATATGGCATATTTCTCGTTTACGAAAAACATCCTTGAAGGAAATACAATTAAAGTGTTTAATGAAGGGAATATGCAACGAGACTTTACCTATATAGATGACATTGTTGATGGAATTATACGTCTGATTGATCAACCACCAAAACCAGATGATGAATGGGATAGACAAAATCCAGATCCAAGTTCCAGCTATGCACCATATAAAGTCTACAACATTGGAAACAATCAACCCGTGAAGTTAATGGATTTTATTCAAACGTTGGAGAAACACATTGGTATGGAAGCAAAGAAAGAGTTTTTACCAATGCAGCCAGGTGATGTACAAGCTACCTATGCTGATATTGATGATTTACATCAAGCAACTGGTTTTCAACCAACGACATCAATAGATGAAGGATTAAAGAAATTTGTAGATTGGTATCTACAATACTATGACGTTAAAACGAAACTTGTATCTCCTAGTACAATGTCGTAATTAAAGCTCTTTTCATTTTTGGAAAGAGCTTTCATTTATGTAAGGGAGCTTGATTAGGTGAAGACTTTACCCATCGAAGGAGGGAAATAATGAAGAATATTGCTGTAGTGGGAACCGGTTATGTTGGACTAGTGACTGGTGTGGCATTATCAGAAATTGGTCACAGCGTTACTTGTATTGATATAGATGAAGCAAAAGTAGAAAAGATGAATCGCGGTGCATCCCCAATCTATGAACCAGGATTAGAAGATTTAATGAAAGCAAATATAGAGAGAGGCCGTCTTCATTTTACTAGTAGTTATCTAGATGGCTTTGAACGTGCGGAAGTGGCTTATATTGCTGTTGGTACACCCGAAAAGGAAGATGGGACAGCTGACCTTAGATTTATCGAAACAGTAGCCAAAAGTATAGCTCAACATGCCAAAAGAGATATGGTCGTTGTTACAAAGAGTACCGTCCCCGTAGGAACAAACGATTATGTTCGGGAATTAATTCATAACAACCTAGTTGCTGATGTAAACATTGAAGTTGTCTCTAATCCAGAATTTCTACGAGAAGGTTCTGCGGTTCAGGATACCTTCCAAGGGGATCGCATTGTAATCGGAGCAGATACAGAAGCAGCAGCCAGAACCATTGAAGAGATTAACCTGCCATTTGGAATTCCTAATTATAAGACAGATATCCGTAGTGCTGAAATGATTAAGTATGCATCCAATGCTTTTCTAGCAACGAAAATTAGCTTTATAAATGAGATTGCAAACCTTTGTGATCGCCTTGGAGCTAATGTAGAAGATGTTGCAGCTGGTATGGGACAAGACGAACGCATCGGTAATAAGTTCTTGAACGCGGGTATTGGTTACGGCGGCTCTTGTTTTCCAAAAGACACCAGTGCCTTAGTCCAACTAGCAGACCAAGCAGGCGAACCATTTGAGCTACTGCGATCCGTTATGAAAGTAAATGAAAAACAGAAAAGGTTGTTAGTTGACAAAGCCACTGAACACTTTGGTTCCTTAAAAGGGAAAACAGTAGCCCTCCTTGGTTTAGCATTTAAACCAAACACCGATGATATGCGTGAAGCTCCTTCAATCACCATTTCTCAAGAATTAATTCTTCAAGGGGCTAATGTCATTGGTTATGATCCAATCGCTAAAGAAAATGCACAAAAGGTATTACCAGGTGCTGTGAAATATGCAGAAAACCCAGAAGAAGCATGCAAAGCAGCAGACTTTGCTATGATCCTAACGGAATGGGGAGAAATTCAAGAACTAAGCTTAGAAGACTACAAAGCATGGCTAAACGACCCAGTCTTATTTGACGGACGAAACTGCTACGAACCAAACGAAGCAAAAGAGAAAGGTATCAAATACTTTTCTATCGGAAGACCAGGAATCAAAAACGGAAAAAGAATCTCCTGTTACTTCTTAATTGTTCAAGAGACCGATATGTCATCACCCTCCCAACTATGTCTAAAGTATAGAGAGGGTGATGAAAATGAAACTAGGTAGCTCTATATGTCTACAGTACTGTCCTAATCCCTTTGTTTCTAGGTCTAATTATTATTAATAAGAAATCCTTTATCACTATAGAAGACCCTTTTTACACGTAATTTAGAAATTGGAATGTAATGATTTTACGAAGTACTTATCAAACCAAGGTACCTTTTTACCTGCAGTGTTTTTGTTTATAGTCACTATAGATAATAGATTCAAAGGGAGAGGAAGACATGAATAAAGAAGAACTAGTAAAGCTGATGCAACGTTTTATAGAACGAGCGGAACAGGATCAACAATTAACAGTAGAAACAGCCGTTCAGCACTTATCTCAAGAGATGGAAATGTATCGAAAGGAATCTGTCTGATCAAGCTGCAGCGTTATCTCTTTTCACATTAAATATTGCCAATTTTAAAAATTTATATTTAGGTTATGTGTAAGGCAGCTCTTTTCTTCCCTAAAGTCATGTTCCAGCATTTGAAACGCTGTATAATATTCACGGGTCTATTTAATCAAACGTTTGATTAAACGATATGATATATAGAATGGGATCCTCAGCCCGTGTAAGAAGCTGCGTTCTATATATCTAGAATCGAGCGATTACAAAAAGAGGTAGCTGCTAATGATAATGTCACGTATATCAACCACTAAATTCAGCAGGTAAGAATCGTTCATGGTAGAAAGAGTGACGCTTGCCTGCTGATTTTGTTTTTAGGAAAATGGTTTGAAGCTACTTGTCAATTTTCTCTCTTACACGTGTTCCAGGGGTTTCGTAAATGACAGAATACACATGGCGGTTCGCTGCATTTGTTTTTTAATATGTAAGCGGATTGTTTCATTGGCAGTTGTTGGCCGTTTTTAAAGGTGATGATTGATTTTATCGAAGGTTCTTGTGGGGATCTATAGGCTTGGATGGAGCTGACGTGGTGGTAGAAGATCCAGTTGCATTCAAAGGCTCTTGGGGAATGGGTGGGGAAGGCGAAGATGTGATGGAGTGGGTCGACCGGAATCGGTACTTTCTGTTTCGAGCCCGTTTGATATGTAACCGCCATTCGCCTTCCTTCATAGCTCGAACCGCTATCTAAACAAGCGGATTTTATCAGTTGAATCGGTGTCTTCCGGACGAAAACCTTCTGGTGTGCTTCTAAAGCAATCCCATTGTAGTCCGTGTGAGCCACAGACAGCAGCGCCATCGTACTCGAATTTATTTCGTAATGATCAACAACTTTTTCATACATAGATCATGCACTCCTTTGGTGGGGTTCATTCAACGTGCGAATGATATAGAGGTGAGATGTGAGGGGAAGAGGGGGAAAATAGAGGTTACCTGTCATCTTCATTTTTAATAGACTTATATTCTGCTAGAATGTCATATATTCGGACGTTAGTAGCGTTCAATGCAATTAAAAGTTGGAAAAGGGTATCAGACCGGGGGATTTTGTTACCTCGCTCAATTTTTCCTAAATGCTTGTCATCAACCTGCGCGATGTGTCCTAATTCCTCTAAAGTTATACCTTTTTCTATTCTCTTTAATCTTAAAAACCTTCCTAAGGTCTTTTTAAACATATCCTCATTTAACACAATTCCCATCCCTTTTTTTCCAATTATTTAGGAAAAGGGAAAAAGTGAACACGCCCTGAAGGACACTAAATGGAAATAAGTGTTAATTATGAAGAATAAATTTTTCCCAGCCAAGTAAGCCGGGAAATCAAGGGGGCAGATCATCTTAAGAGGTATCTGTGATATGAGCAATAATATTACCAAACAATCTTTTTAGAAAACAGCGCTATAAGAAAAAAAGACGACATCCGCAATATGCGGGATGCCGTCTTTTTTAGTTTAGCTCCAAATGCTCTCTAAGTGTTTGAGATACCTCGCTGCGAATTTCTTCTGGGATTTCCATATAGTAAATCCCATCTATCGTGATCCCTTCACCGGTCATGCTAAGTGCCTCTACGTTACGGCGTGTGGATCGGTAGTCTTCCTGTAAATCTATCATATCGTCAAAAGTCATATTGGTGCGAACATTATCTTCAAGAATATTAAGAAAATTAATGATAGATGAAAGATTGATACCTTCTTCCATAACGGCATCTATAATCTGGTGCTGGCGCTCATTTCTACCAAGATCACCCTCTGGATCTTCCTTTCGCATTCTTACATAAGCAAGTGCTTCTTCGCCGTTTAAGTCAAGTTCTCCTTCAGGGCACTCTATGCCATTTTGTTCAAAAGCAAATGTGTTATCGATCGTTACGCCATCCACCGCATCGACGATATCTTCAAAATCTTCCAGATTAATAGAAAGGACAAAGTTTATTGGGATATCAAGAAAAGTTTCGACTGTATCCATTGCCATTTGCGCCCCGCCAAAAGAATAGGCATGATTAATCTTATCTTTTATGTCGCGTCCGACAATTTCGGTGCGGACATCACGGGGGATACTTACCATTTTCATCAAATCATCATGTGGATTAACGGTCATCACAATCATCGTATCTGAACGGCCGGCATCCGAATCTTCGTTATCAATGCCTAAAAACAAAAAAGACAAGGGATCGCCCGTTTCAAGTTTTGCGGATGCCTCCCGCTGAGTACTCTCTCTTACTATATTTTCATGCACACTGCTGGCTGTATCAGAAATACTAGAGTATAAATAAAATGAGTACCCGCCAACGATCAAAATCCCCAAGATGATGACACCTGTCCCAATAAACAGCAACTTTTTCATCAGCCGTTTCTCCCATCTATCCATATTAAATTTTCTTAAAGCTTTTTAAGTATAGACAAATTGTGGGAATTTTTCAATAGTTTATAAGCTGCTAATTTTAGTTGTTTTTTTAATAAAAGAAGGAGCGAAAGCGGCGACTCTAGCGGTTGTCGGCTAAGTGAATACTGCACTTAATTTGTACCAGCCCTGCAATCTTTTGTACCACTCCTTGCGGAGCTTTTTACCACCTTATGCAGAGTCGTTTACCAACCTCCTGTATAATGAATGAGCGTGCCCCTTTTTGGCATGACATTTGTTTACTTTTTTATGTTCCCATACCGCTACATGCTGGAATTGCATGGAGAAGAGCGAAGTCTACGCACCATCTCAAAACAAAGGAAGGAGGAGTTTAAGTGACATTGCAACAATTGAGATATGTGATTGAAGTGGCGAAGCAACGATCGATTAGTAAAGCTGCACATCGATTGTTTATTAGTCAGCCGAGTCTGTCGAATGCGATTAAAGAATTGGAGAATGAACTGGGGATTGCGATTTTTTCTCGTACGAATAAGGGGATTGTTATTACGTCAGAGGGTTCAGAGTTTTTAGGTTACGCCAGGCAGGTGGTTGAACAGACAGACTTGCTTGAAAACCGCTATGCCAATGCGGCTCAATCCCCGCAGCAGCATTTCTCTGTATCTGCCCAGCATTATGCCTTTGCGGTCAGTGCGTTTGTGAAGCTGTTGAAAAATTATAATCGGGATGAATATGAGTTTACGTTACGAGAGACGAGGACGTATGAAATCATTGATGATGTAAAAAACCTTCGCAGTGAAATTGGGATTTTGTATGTAAATGATTTTAACCAACAGGTCATTCGGAAGTTTCTGAGAGAAGGAAATTTAACGTTTCATGAGCTATTTCAGGCCAAGCCGCATGTGTTCATCAGTTCAACTAATCCACTCGCGGCTCAGAAGTATGTTACCTTAGCTGATTTGGATCCTTATCCGTATTTGTCATTTGAACAAGGGGACTATAATTCGTTTCATTTCTCCGAGGAGATATTAAGCACCATCTCAAGGCGTAAAAATATTCGTGTCAGTGACCGGGCCACGTTGTTTAATCTGCTGATAGGATTGAAGGGATACACGATTTCCACAGGGGTAATCAGTTATGACATCAACGACGATGATATTGTGGCGGTGCCGCTTAAGGTGGATGAGAGCATTACAGTCGGGTATATTCAACATAAGAATGTGGCTAACAGCCCGCTGGCAACGATTTATATCAATTTCTTAAAGGAAACGATTGCCGAAGAACTAACTTTGCTATAGGTTAAAACTATGACAAAGCATAGAATTTACGTGTTATGCTATACCATCATTCAATGCTACACTGACCCTACATTACTAAAGGAGAGGGTTAGCAGTGGGGAAAAGAAGTTTAGAACAAAGATTAAACGAAGGCACAGTCGTTGTAGCCGAAGGATATTTATTTGAAATGGAACGCAGAGGTTATTTACAGGCAGGATCGTTTGTGCCAGAAGTAGCGCTGGAGCACCCGGAGGTTTTAAAGCAAGTATATCGAGATTACATGAATGCCGGTTCAGATGTGGTTTTAGCTTTCACCTATAATGCCCACCGTGAAAAAATGAGAATTATAGGTAAAGAACATTTACATGAGCCGTTAAACCGGAGTGCGATTCGTTTGGCGAAGGAAGTGGCGAAAGAACATCCTACAGAAGAAGCGTTAGTTGCAGGCAACATTTCGAATACGAATATTTTTGATCCGGAAGATGCTGATTCTGCGGAAGAAGTAAGAAGTATATTTGCAGAAATGGCCACGTGGTGTAAAGAAGAAGGTGTTGATTTTATAAATGCGGAAACTTTTTATTACCATGAAGAGGCCGTTATTGCGCTAGAGGAAATTCAAAAACAAGGTCTGCCGGCAGTCGTTACATTAGGGCTGATGGGCGAAAATATACTGCGGGATGGGTATACCGTTGAAGAATCCTGTAAAATTCTTTCTGAAAAAGGTGCGTTAGTGGTTGGGATGAACTGTTTCCGCGGCCCAAATACGATGCAGCCATACCTGAAGGGAATTAGAAATGAGGTAGAAGGATATGTCGGTGGATTGCCCATTCCATATCGCACGACAGAAGAACACCCGACGTTCTTCAACTTGCCCGATGGAGGATGCAGTTGTTCCTTACCGACCGAAACCACGTTCCCGACATCCTTAGACCCGCTTTATCACAATCGGTACGAATTAGCGGAATGGGCGAAAGAAGCAAAAGATATTGGTATTAATTATATTGGCCTTTGCTGCGGGGCCTCACCTGCGATGATCAGAGCAGTAGCAGAAGCGATAGGCTACGAAACCATTAATTCCAAATATTCACCGGATATGGAGAAACACTTCTTATTCGGGAAAGATAAAACGCTAAAGGATCATAATCTAAACTACAGTAAAAAAGCATAAGTCATAAGGTGATCATTGAAAGAGGGGAAGCAGGAAAGCGATAATAAATATGGCTTTACTCGGGCGCTCTTATTTGAACAAGATGGATGCATTCTTCATTAACTGAAGCTGCATCCATTTTTAAGACTGGTAAGGTCTCTGCAAAAGCTGGTACAAAAGATTGCATACGTGGTAAAAAACGCCCGCCGTACTCACTAAGAAAAAGGAACTTCTACTAAGGAAAAGGAACTTCTACTAAAACCGCACACGTCCTGTGTGCAACGTAGAAGCCACCGCGTCCTGCGGAAGTACGTCCTGTGTGCAACGTAGAAGCCACCACATCCTGTGGAAGTGAAAGCGTCCGCCTGTAGCGGATTCTTTTCAAAAGCAGCCCATCACAAAAGAAGTAAAGTTTTTAGAAAAATAAAAAAGTTAAAATTATTAATTAGCTGCCATAACTCCTAGATGATAAGGGTTTTTTGCCCATTTTTCTTATTCTCTATCTTTACATAATAACAAAGAATGTACCATTTCCTTAAAAAACATTAACCCGAGTATTCTTATATGATATACTAATCTAAACGGAAATCGCCGTTTTAAAAATGATGAAAAAAATCATTTATAGAGGAGGCGCATTTTGATGCAGGAATTAACTCACCTCGATCAACTTGAGGCGGAAGCGATATATATTATCCGAGAAGTAGCGGCAGAATGTGAAAACCCGGTTATGCTTTATTCGATTGGAAAAGATAGTTCTGTGATGCTTCATCTTGCTATGAAAGCTTTTTATCCGGAGAAACCGCCGTTTCCTTTCATGCATATCGATACCACTTGGAAGTTTAAAGAAATGATTAATTTCCGTGATCGGAAAGCGGAGGAATTAGGGATTGAAATGATTGTACATACCAATCAGGAAGGTGTCGAGCAGGGCATTAATCCGTTTGATCATGGAGCTTCCTATACCGACATTATGAAAACGCAAGCCTTAAAGCAAGGATTGGATAAATACAAATTTGATGCTGCCTTTGGCGGTGGAAGGCGTGATGAGGAAAAATCTCGTGCAAAAGAGCGTGTCTTTTCGTTCCGTAATAAAAACCATGCTTGGGACCCGAAAAACCAAAAGCCTGAAATGTGGAAATTGTATAACACGAGAATTAATAAAGGCGAGAGCATGCGCGTCTTTCCTCTTTCGAATTGGACCGAGAAAGATATTTGGCAATACATTAAAAAAGAAAATATTGATATTGTCCCTCTTTATTATGCAAAGGAAAGACCGGTTGTCTATCGGGAAGATAATATCATGATGGTAGATGATGACCGCATGAAACTAGAGCCACATGAAGAAATAGTGTATAAGAAAGTTCGTTTTCGAACACTAGGCTGCTACCCTCTTACTGGCGGGGTGGAATCAGATGCAGATACGCTGGATGAGATTATTGAAGAGACATTAGGTGCAGTTTCCTCCGAGCGAACAAGCCGGGTGATTGACCAAGAAGCTGCTGGCAGCATGGAACGTCGCAAACGAGAGGGGTATTTCTAAAATGGAGAGTCTATTAAAATTTATCACGTGCGGAAGTGTAGATGACGGCAAATCAACCTTAATTGGGCATATGCTTTATGACGCAAAACTATTATTTGCCGACCAGGAAAAAGCTTTAGAGCTTGATAGTAAAGTAGGAAGCCGCGGCGGCGAAATCGATTATTCCCTACTTCTTGATGGATTAATGGCCGAAAGAGAACAAGGGATCACCATTGATGTGGCGTACCGCTATTTTACAACCGATGATCGTTCTTTTATCGTCGCAGACACGCCGGGTCATGAAGAATATACAAGGAACATGGCGGTCGGAGCATCTTTTGCTGATCTTGCGGTTATTTTAGTAGATGCTACCCAAGGGGTTATTACGCAAACCAAACGTCATGCCAGAATTTGTGCCTTAATGGGAATCAAGCACCTTGTCTTAGCCGTAAACAAAATGGATTTAATCGGTTATGACCAGAAACGCTTTGAAGAAATTAAGCAGGAGTTCATGCAGCTGACGAATAGTTTTAACCTGGAAAGTGTGGAAGTTATTCCGGTTTCCGCCACAGAAGGCGATAACATTACCCAGAGGTCCAGCAACACCCCTTGGTACAACGGACTGCCACTGCTTCTGTATCTAGAAGGCATTGATGTTCACAAAGACGTCGAACAAGACAGCTTTTCCATGCCAGTGCAGCGTGTGAGCCGGCCAAATCACGAATTCCGTGGTTTTCAAGGGCAAATCGAAGCCGGAAACATTGCAGTGGGGGATGAGATAACCACCCTTCCAAGCCAAGAAAAGGCGACCGTGAAAAGCCTGTTAGTGACCGATAGAGAAGTTCAATCTGCGGTTGTTGGACAGCCTGCCACCATTCAATTGGACCGTGAAGTTGATGTGTCCCGTGGCTGCGTATTAACAACCACCGATCGGGTTCAAGTAACGGATATGTTCACCGCAAACATTCTTTGGATGGATGACGCTCCGCTTGTCCCAGGCAGGAACTACCTAGTAAAAATAGGAACAAAAATTCTTCCTGGTACCGTCATGTCGATTAAACATAAGATTGACACGAACACAGGAGACGAAATTCCAGCCGATCAAATTCACAAAAACGAATTAGCCGAATGTGATATATCTCTGTCTGAAAAGATGGTGTTCGATACATTTGACAACAACGAAGCATTAGGCGGACTCATTTTAGTCGACCGCGTTACCAACATGACATCCGCCTGCGGGGTGATTGAGCACTCTCTTCGCCGCTCCACAAACGTAGAATGGCAAGAAACAGATATTACAAGAGACATCCGTGCCCAGCAAAAAGGACAAAAGCCAATAACATTATGGTTCACTGGCCTTTCCGGTTCAGGCAAATCAACCCTGGCCAATGCCGTAGAAAAACGACTCGTATCGACCGGACACCACACCATGTTACTGGATGGTGACAATGTAAGACACGGCTTGAATAAAAACTTAGGCTTCAAAGAAAGCGATCGTGTCGAAAACATCCGCCGTATTGCCGAAGTCTCCAAACTTATGAATGATGCCGGCCTGATTACATTAACATCATTCATCTCACCATTTGAAAGTGACCGGAACAATGCCAGAGACATCATCGGTGAAGACTATATTGAAATTTACGTCAGCACCCCGCTCGAAGAATGCGAACAGCGCGACGTCAAAGGCCTGTACAAAAAAGCACGAGCAGGAGAAATACCAAACTTCACAGGCATCTCCAGCCCATACGAAGCACCACAAAACCCAGAAGTTGAAGTTGATACAAGCAAGTACACCCTAGAAGAAGCAACCGATTATGTTGTAAAACAAGTTATGAAGTATTTGGATTAGAAATTGTAGGGAGCTACTATCCGAGCATTAGGGTAGCAGCTTTCTTTTTATTATTTATTGTAATCCCATAGCACTTTCCATTCCTCATCTTCTTTAGATATATCAAAATGACCGTATTTCCCTTTAAAGGTTTGGAGATCACATTTACCTTATAAACTTCATCTAACTTACTAGTGTCTTTTTCCATCTGCCAGTTTTCCATTTTTTCAGGCTTATCCAATGTAAACGAAAATGTGGTGACGTCAAAATGATTCATAAAAACATGCGCACGGTCCTGGATATAGTGCCCTTTTGAAAATTTATCTTGCATATGAGAGTGGAATAATTCCCAGGACTGAGAAAAATCCCCTTGTTGTTCATACTCATAAAACATTTCAACCGTTTCCATAGCCTGTTTACTCGGCGATTGCGAAAAAGTAAAAAAGAGAACGATGATCAAGATTAATAAAATCGCTGCAAAAGCTGCTTTTAGTATATTCCCTTGTCTTTGATACCGCACTTCTCCTTTTTGTACTATGCCTATTCAGTTTGTAGATGTTTTATTATAAACAAAGCGTAAAGGGTAACTTTTCTTAAAACGGAGAAAGGTATAAGGTCTGACAGCTGAACTTTATATGGGCTGTAATGGATTCGTAAACTGCAGAATACACATGGCGGTTCGCTGCATTTGTTTTTCTAATATGTAGGATGACTCTTTCATCGGAAGCTGCTGGCCATTTTTTAAAGGTGATAATCGACCGGAAGGAATGGACGTGATGATAGAAGATTCAGTTACACTCGAAAGCTCTTGGGATGAAAAGTATAATTGAACAATTAGAAAATAATCAAAATTTAACTGTAGGAAAAAGCTGTGCATGATTAGGTTCGAGAAATGTAAATTATCGAAAGGAAACTGTGTGAACAGAACGTCTATATGGCATTTTATTTATGTATGTTTTTGGGTCCCAGTGACTTTAAAAACAGGGAAGCCAAGTATGAAAGGTACAATGACAACTACATCATCAAGTTTTGCAAAAAGGCTGAAATTGTTCTTGTAGGCTTGTAGGGTAGGGAACAGATAATAATATACATAATAGAAGGAAAAGAGAAGGGACCAAACTCCTGAAACAATTTCAAAATAAATTCAAATGTTTCATGGATAAAGAAGGGGAATGCCCAGACTACACTCGCGACATTTCCCGAACTAACTATACTCTTTCAAACGACATAAGGATTAATCAAACGATTGATTAATTTTATTAATACAAAATCGTTTCGTTTAAACACTTCATTTGGCCCGGGCCAAATTCATCTTCTTCCAGACACTTCAAATTGCTGCTAACTTAATTCGTTACTATATCTTTCCTTGTAGTTTTGAAACTTTAATTCGGAATAATGTTGTGTGAAAAGTAAAATAAAAAAAGTTGTTGACTTATCAAAATTAACAGATTATTATAATAATTAGAAAAAGTTGAAAAGTGATTCATGTTTTAATTTAAAACATGAATTGAAAGGATAAGTTTTAATGAATAAATCGGCACTAACCCCAAAAACCAATCGAGGAAGAGAGCCGAAAATACGGGAGGCAGCAGAAGATATATTTGGTGTAAGAGGTTTTCACCAAATAGGCATATTGTAAGCGCTTACTATCTAAAAAGTTGCTTTATGCAATTTAAATATAAAATGGGAGTTGAAAAAATGAGTATATCAATTTCACAGGAACAGGATTTGTTAGTGAACACTATTAAAAGATTTTCAGAGGAAAAGGTAGCACCTTTAGCGGAAAAAATTGAAACGACTGGGGAATATCCTGATGAGCTGGTAGAACAAATGAATAACATAGGAATCATGGGCCTGCCTTATGAAACTCGTTATGGAGGGGGAGGCGGTAGTACCTTAACTATGAGTATGGCTATAGAGGAGTTAGCAAAAGTTTGTGCTAATACTGCTATGGTGCCAACCACTCAAGAATTAGGGGCTATGCCTTTAATCATTGGGGGAAACGAAGAACAACATAAAAGATTTCTTCCTAATATTTCTACTGGAGATTGGAGAGTAGCCTTTGCTTTAACAGAACCGGAGGCAGGTTCAGATGTTGCTTCCATGAGGACAAAAGCAGAAAGAGATGGAGACCATTATGTTATTAATGGAGTGAAAAGGTTCTCTTCGTATGCAGATATTGCAAACATCATATGTGTATTTGCAAAAACAGATCCCTCTAAAGGATCAAAAGGAATTTCATCATTTGTAGTTAACAAAGACGAAACACCAGGTATAACGATTGGAAAAAAGGAAAACAAAATGGGCTTTAAAGGTTTTGCTGCTTGTGAAATATATTTTGATAATGTCATAGTACCGAAAGAAAATCTTTTAAGTGAAGAAGGTAAAGGTTTTAAAATAGCAATGAAAACGTTGGATAAGACTAGACCATTAGTTGCAGCTGTTGGAGTGGGGTTGGCTCAAGGAGCATTAAATTATGCAATGGACTATTCGAAAGAAAGAATACAGTTTGGGCAGCCAATATCTGATTTTCAAGGAATTCAATGGATGATAGCAGATATGGCAACGGAGGTTGAAGCAGCAAGACAATTAGTCTATAAGGCAGCCGACGTTATTGACCAAGATAGTTTGGATGCTCCACTACACGGTGCAATGGCAAAATGTTTTGCCACTGATATAGCAATGAAAGTGACGACAAACGCTTTGCAGATATTAGGTGGTAATGGATACATGAAAGATTACCCTATGGAAAGATATTTTAGGCAGGCAAAATTACTGCAAATTGTAGAAGGAACAAATCAGATCCAAAGAAACGTTATAGCCAAACAACTGTTAGGTTAAAAGGGGAGTGATACACTTGCATTTGCCAACAGATGACTACTTTACAAAGGGTTTCTGGAAAAACCAAAACATCTATTCATACTTGCAAAAGGCTGCTGAAAAAGTACCTACTAAAATAGCAGCAGTAGATAGTTTTCAGAAATTAACCTATGAACAATTAAATGGATATGTAAAACAATTAGCGGGATCTTTTAAAAACGTTGGAATTCAAAAAGGGGATGTGGTTTCTTTTCAATTGCCCAATTGGATGGAAGCAATCATAGTTCACCAGGCTCTTTCTAAAATCGGCGCTATTAGTAATCCAATCATTCCTCTCTATCGAGAAAAAGAATTAACCTATATATTGAATCAATCTAAGACAAAATTGATGATAATACCTTACTCATTTAGAAATTTTAATTATTTAAAAATGCTGCAACAGCTTATAAGGTCTAGGGAATTGGAACATTTAGAAACTTTAGTGCTAATAGACAAATATAATGAGGAACCTGAGTTGGACTCTTCATTCGAAATAGAATTTAATCCATTTTTGGAGAGGGGAGCAGTTGATAACAAAGTAGAAAAAGTTAATGAGAAAAATATTAATCTCCTTCTATACACGTCTGGAACAACTTCTGATCCAAAAGGTGTTCTTCACTCTCATAACACTCTTATTCATGAAAATAACACTATTGTAGAGTTATACCGTTTGAATAATCAAGACACTATTTTTATGCCCTCCCCAGTGACACATATTACAGGATTTCTTTATGGATTAGAATTAGCTTTTATGATTGAAGGTAAAGTTGTGTTGCAAGATATTTGGGATCCTGTAAAAGCAATTAAACTTTTGGCGGATGAACAATGTACCTGGACAGTAGGAGCTACCCCTTTTCTAAAGGGGATTGTTCAGTCTATAAATGAGGAACAGCGACAACAGTTAAAATTAAAGGCATTCGCCTGCGGAGGAGCAGATGTCCCACCAGAACTTGTTAGAGAGGCAGCAGAAAAACTTAAATGTTGTGTGACACGGGTTTATGGATCGTCTGAATATCCTACTTTTTCAGCATGCAGTTATGAAGATCCAATAGATAAAGCAGCGCACACGGATGGAAAGTTGTTTAAGGGTTCAAAAGGAAGAATTGTTAATGAACGAAAAGAGGAAGTACCGTTTGGTGAAATAGGTGAACTTGCAGTACAAGGTCCTGAAATGTTTTTGGGTTACCTTCAAGATAAAAATAATAAAGAAGCATTTACCGAGGAAGGTTATTTTCTAACTGGTGATTTAGCTATGATCGATTCAGAAGGATATATAGAAATCAAAGGAAGAAAAAAAGACATAATTATTAGAGGGGGGGAAAATATTAGTGTTAAGGAGATAGAAGATATCCTTTTTACACACGAAAATATTCAGAATGTTGTGATAGTTGCTATGCCTGATAAAGAAATGGGGGAAAAAGCTTGCGCATTTGTCGTTTTAAAAGAGGGAGTTCAATTTGACTTCAAGGAAATGACTGACTTTTTAAAAAAGACTGGAGTTGCAAAACAGAAGTTGCCGGAAAGGTTGGAAATTATTGAAAAAATGCCAATGACAGCGAGTGGAAAGATCCAAAAATTTGTATTAAGAGAGCGGATCAGTCAAGGAAGTAAGTAGTATTTAGGAAGGGGAGAGGGAAAAATGGATTTCGTTAAATTAGAAGAGAAAAATAATATAGCTGTTGTAACGGTTGATAGGCCTCCTGTTAATGCAGTCAATGAACAACTTTATGAGGAAATAAAGGATACATTTCATGGAATTAATAATAATAGACAAGACATCAGAGTTGTTATTTTACGAGCAGAAGGAGAAAAAGCTTTTATTGCAGGCAATGATCTAAATGAATTTTTGACAATGAATCCTGAGAATGCCGATAGCAGAATGAAAAAAGTTAGAGAAAGTTTTTGGTCTGTCTATGAGTGCAAAGTACCAGTTATTGGAGCTATAAATGGAGCGGCATTAGGAACGGGATTAGCGTATGCAGCAGTGTGTGATATGTTGATTGCTTCTGAAAAAGCTTACTTTAGTTTACCCGAAATTAACGTAGGCGTGATGGGAGGGGCAAAACATTTATCACGGTTAGTTCCTCAAATGATTGTACGTTACATGCATTATACGGGTAATACAATTTCAGCTGAAGAAATCAAAAACTATGGAGGAATCATTAAAGTTGTCCCTCCAAACGATCTTTTTGAGGAAGTTATGTCATTAGCGACAGAAATAGCAAAGAAAAGCCCAATTGCAATTAAATTAGCAAAGAAGAGTCTTAACACAATTGAAGAAATGGATTTAAAAGAAGGGTATAAATTTGAACAAAGTCTCTCCAAAGAATTGTCTGCCTATGACGATTCTAAAGAAGCTGTAAAAGCTTTTTTTGAAAAAAGAGATCCCGTTTTTTCAGGACGTTAATTAGGGGGGAATAAAAATGTTTAAAACCATTGATCATGGGAAGGTTTCTTACTTACTATCAGTGTTGCTTGTTGTTACTCTCTTCCTAGTGGTATGCGGAAATAATGAAACTTCCTCTTCAGATACAAACAATTCAGAAAGTGGAGTTTCTGAAGAGGAGCCGATTAAATTTGGATTTATTTCCAGTTTATCAGGAGGGAATGCAAGTTCAGGGGAACCTATGAAACAAGGAGCAGAACTTGCAATTAAGCATATTAATGAAGACGGTGGGATAATGGGGCGGCAGGTCGAATTGGAAGTTAGGGATGACAAGGGAAGTCCGGAAGAAGCAGTAAAAGTAGTACGTGATTTGCAAAATAATGGAGTCCATTTCTTTCTTGGGGTAATTAGTAGTAATGTAGCATTGAGTTTATCTCCAGCTATGGAGGAACTGGATTCGATTTTAATTACTGCAGCCGCTCACTCTGATCGTTTAACTGGAGAGGACTTTAATGAACATTATTTTCGAGTAACCGACAATGCTCAAATGAGGAATTACGCTGGGGCAAAAATTATTGCTGAAAGGTATCCTGATATAACAGAATGGGCAACTTTCTCACCAGATTATGAATATGGTAAAAATACGCATGATCGTTTTTTTGAAGCTTTGCAGGAATACAACGCTGATGTAGAACTCATTCATGAATCTTGGCCTGCTTTTGGGGCATCTGACTTTAAAAATTATATAACTGCGGTGCAAAATGCAGATCCTCAAGGAGTATTTTCTTCTCTTTACGCAGGAGATGCAATAGTGATGTCCCAACAAGCCGCTTCATACAATTTTTATGAAGGAATAGATGTATTTGTTAATCCTTCTGCAGAAAGGGACATACGTGAACAACTAGGTCAAAACATGCATGAGGAATGGGGAGGATTGCACTATTATGCGCCTGCCTTTGACAATGACATTAACAACCGTTTTGTCGAAGATTACAAAGCCGAGCATGGAAAGGAACCTATCGGTTTTGCGTCTGAAGCGTATAATGCTATGTTAGCTTACAAAGCAGCAATCGAAGAAGCGGAGTCTACTGAGACACAAGATGTGATTTCTAAGCTTGAAGGTATTGAATTTGATAGTTTGACTGGTACTACTACCATTCGAGAAGAGGATCATCAGGCAATAAAAGACGTAATATGGATTCATATTGTTCCTGCAAAAGGAAAGACGGGATGGGAAGTTGAGGAAACAGTAATTATCCCAGGAGACGAAGTGATCCTGCCTCCGTCCAATCATTAACATGTATTATTGCTATTTGGAGGGGACTGTCCCATAAGTCGGGTCGGCTAAATTTTTTAATAAACTCCAGCTGAAATACACGTAGACTCCAGCGGGAAAAGCAACAGCTGAAGATCCCGCAGTGAGCGGTCTTTGCTCACGAGGAAGCTGGAGCGTTGCCCGCGGAAAGCGAAGTGTATTTCAGCTGTAAAAAACCTTTTGGGACAGCCCCTCAAAAATAAATGAGGGAGCATAGATAATGGAAATAATATTAATGCCATTAATAAATGGTTTGTCTCAAGCAATGCTATTATTTTTAATAGCTTCTGGGCTTACTTTGGTATTTGGAGTGCTGGGAATATTAAATTTTTCTCATGGAGCCTTTTTTATGTTAGGGGCATACTTTGGTTATTCAATGATTCAAGGAACTGCAGTTTCTCCTTGGCTTTTTTTCTTCATTGTCATCCTCTCAGGTATTGTTGTAAGCGTAATAGGAGCTTTGATCGAAGTTTTGGTATTAAAACGATTATATAAAGTCGACGAAATATTATCATTATTGGCTACGTTTGCGGTGTTATTGATACTACAGGGGCTTGTACATGAAATTTGGGGAGCGAGTTACTTATCTGTAAGTTTTCCACAGGGACTAGAAGGCAGTATTAACTTGGGTGGAATGAATGTTCCTGCTTATTCTATCGTCATTATTGGTGCTGGTTTTTTGGTAGCTGCCTTACTGTGGCTGTTAGTTCAAAAAACTTCCTTTGGAAAGCTCATTCGGGCTTCTGCCGAGGATTCGAAAATGACTAATGCGTTAGGAGTAAATGTGCCCTTAATATTTACTGGTGTGTTTATCTTAGGAGCTTTTTTAGCGGGGGCTGCAGGTATGATAGCAGCACCGAGTACCATTTTAACTCCAATGTTATCAATGACGTTTATAATCCAAGCTTTTGGAGTGGTAATAGTGGGGGGGCTGGGGAATATCTTTGGTGCATTTATTGCTGCATTAGTTCTAGGTCTAATCGATTCATACTTAACAACATTCGTCCCAATTTTCACTGGAGTAGCTTTTTTTGTTGGAATGGTCTTCATACTATTAATAAAACCAAAAGGAATTTTGTCTTAGAAATTTAAAATAGAGAGGGGTGCGCAAGATGATATTTTCTTCGAAGAAAAACAGATTGACCATTTTTATAGCTGCAGTCGTTGTACTGTTGTTTTTATTGCCTTTGTTTGTAAGCGATAATATAGTATTTCGGGCAGCAACAATACTAGTAAGTGCACTATTTGCTACAAGCTTTAATTTGTTATTAGGTTATTCAGGGCTTGTGTCATTTGGTCATGCAGCTTATTTCGCGATTGGAGGATACACCTTAGCCTTGTTTTTACAATCTGTCCCTTCTTTCTTTTTAGGTATAACGTTAGTAATATTAATTAGTGCTATTTCAGCACTTGTTTTAGGTTATATCTCATTTCGAGCTTCTGGGATATACTTTGCTATTTTAACACTGGCTCTAGGACAGCTGGTTTATCAAATTTTTTATCAATCAAAATGGTCGGGTGGGCAAAATGGAATGGCTGGTATTAACGCCCCCAGTCTAAGATTGGGTTCAATGGAAATAGGAATTCATGGAATGCCAAACTATTATTTTGTTATTCTCTCTTTTGTATGTGTATCTATTTTGTTTCTACGGTTGGTTGTGAAATCCAGGTTTGGAAAAATTTTAATTTCGACCAAAGAAGATGCAGTTCGTGCTTCTTTCTTGGGCGTCAATGTAAGAAAATATCAACTCACTGCCTTTGTAATATCTGGAACTCTTTCTGGGCTGGCAGGAGCTCTTTCTGCCCCACTAAACAGTATTATAACTGCAGACATAGCATCTTGGACTAATTCTGCTACACCTATAATTATTTCTTTGTTGGGCGGCTACAGCTACTTTTTCGGGCCAGTAATTGGAGCCTTTCTTTATGAAATTTTTAACTATTTAACAAGTTCATTAGCCGATTCTTCGGAGTTATACATTGGTTTACTGCTTCTTGCTGTGATTCTACTTATGCCAAGGGGAATCTTGGGAGTTATTGATCAATTGCGATACAAGGTTGGTAGAAGGCAAAAACAAAAAATGAAGGCAGATAGAAATAGTATTGAAAAAACTAGAGAACGAAAGGTAGATACGTTATGACTTCAAGTATTTTAGAAGTGAAAAATATCAATATGGTTTGGCCTGAAATTAAAGCGCTTTCAAATATTCATTTTAAATTGGAAGAAAATAAAATTCACAGCATCATAGGACCAAATGGTGCTGGTAAGAGCACTTTTTTTGGAGTTATTTCAGGAGAAATCACGCCGACAAGCGGAAAAGTGTGGTTTTTGGATGAGGATGTTAGTAAACTGCCGTCCTGGAAAAGAACAAGGAAAGGAATGGGAAGAGCCTTTCAAGTTCCGAAAGTGTTTCCAACATTAACAATTGAGGAGAATATACTAACAGCGGTAAGGATAAAAGAACAATGGAGGGATAAATTGCGTTTGAAAGGTCTTTTTTACCCTTCCTATAGAACAATTCAAGAAGCTGATCGTCGTTTAAAGGAAATTGGATTATTTTCACAAAAAGATAAGAAAGTATCTGAGATATCACATGGTGATAAGAAAAGACTAGAAATAGCTATTGCCATCTCCTTGGAGCCAAAACTATTACTTTTAGATGAACCCACTGCTGGAATGTCTCCAGAAGACACACGAAAAACGGCAGCATTGATTAAGAGATTACATTCTGAACATCAATTGACAGTCCTGCTTACAGAGCACGACATGGAAGTTGTTTTTTCATTAGCCAATAAAATCTCTGTATTAAATAGGGGTGAATTAATAGTTACTGGCAAGCCGGAAGAAATCAAGAATAATGACTTAGTAAAGGAAATTTATCTTGGAAAGGAAGAGGAGAATGTTAGCAGTTAATGACTTGGAGGCTTTCTATGGAAGCAGTTACATTATTCAGAAGATTAATTTAAAAGTGAAAAAAGGTCAAGGTGTTGCCTTATTAGGAAGAAATGGGGCCGGAAAATCAACTATTTTAAAAAGTATTATAAACATAGAGCCTAAGGTGAAAGGAAATATTGTGTTCAATGATCAATCTATTCGTGGATTGAAGCCCTACCAGCTTGTAAGAATGGGACTAGGTTATGTGCCAGAGGATAGAAGGATTTATTCCAGTTTATCAGTAAAGGAAAACCTTGAAATGGGGAAGTACGGTAGAAGGAGGAGTAATGTTTCTTCGTTCTCTATAGAAGAAATGTTAAATCTGTTTCCATTGATGAATAAATTTATAAATAGAAGGGGAGGACAACTCAGTGGCGGAGAACAACAGGTAGTTACGATTGCCAGAACCTTAGCAGCCAAACCAAGTATTGTTTTACTCGATGAGCCAACAGAAGGATTGGCACCAATTATTGTAAATTCTTTGGTTGATGTTATACAAAAAGTTATCAAAGAAATGGGCGTCGGTATACTGCTTGCCGAACAAAATGTAACCTTTAGTCGAAAGTTAACACAATATGTTTATTTGTTGGACCAAGGTCAGATTATATTTGAAGGAACATGGGATGAGTTCGATAAAAGACCAGATTTAAAAGAAACGTATTTGGCAGTATAGAAACAGGGAAAAGTTCCTGAAATTTAAGAGGGAATAATATGGAACAAAAAGATAGAAAAAACCTGCCCCGTACAATGTACGGCGACAGGCTCCTCAACGCACTGCTACTAACTTACCCAACAATCAAATTCGCAATGATTAGCATAATAAACGACACGAACCAGGCTATTGTGGTTGGCACTGACCAAACAAGGAGCTGCTCTCTCACATCTTTAATACCTAGCATCCGGTTAACAACCCAGAATAAGCTGTCATTAAAGTAAGAAAAGATGAGCGCTCCAAGTGTTGCAGCCTGTGCAGCTAGAACAATATTGATATCCATATCAACAACAATTGGCGCCGAAATCGAAGCTGCTGTTATCATGGCAACCGTACCACTGCCTTGAATCAATCGTACAATCGTTGCAATGAAAAAGGGTAACAACACCGGCGGTATCGCTGTAGCAGCTATTTGTTCTGCAATGTAGTCACCACTGCCGCTTTCACGAAGTACTTCACCAAGTGCACCACCGGCACCAGTTACGAGCAGGATGATTCCAGCTGTCTTAATACCTTCTTCCATACGTTCTATTGCTTCAGATTGCTTTACTTTACCAAACAAACCGTAAATGGCGACAATTAAACCAATTGCTACGGCAATGACTGGGTTCCCGAAGAACTGAACGTATTCAGCAAATACACCTTCTGCTCCCAGTGCATCTGTAATTGTATTTGCAAAGATTAGTAAAATCGGCAGCACGATCGGAAGGACAGAAATCCCAAGTCCCGGCAATCCCTTTTGTTCTTGTAATTCATAGTATTCCTCAAGTGTTGCAGCCATCTCCGGTCGTACATAATCCAATCCGTCTTCTGTCGGTATTTGATAAATCTTTTTCCCAATCCATTTCGCGTACCAGATCCCGACCACAATGATTGGAATAGCAAAGAAAAGTCCATACAAGAGCATTAATCCAATATCTGCACCAAAAATACCGGCAACACCAAGCGGCCCGGGTGTTGGCGGCACCGCGTGGTGTGTTGCACTCAAACCAACCGCTAGTGCGACACCAAGCCCGACAGCAGATTTACCAGTTTTTGTTGAAAGCGCCTTCACTAAAGGCATTAAAATAACAAATGCCGAATCCACAAAAATAGGGATCGAAACGACATAACCGGCAAGCGCCATTGCCCATTCTTCCTTTTTGCGCCCGAGCCACTTAATAAAAGAATACGCCATCCGCTCGGCCGCACCCGAAACTTCAAGAATACGGCCCATCATCACACCAAGACCGATTACAATCCCAATCGTGCTCAACGTGTTACCAAACCCAGAGGTAATCGTATCAACAACATCAGGAGCCGGCATCCCGCCGATCAACCCCGTGACTGAAGCGGCAATCAATAAGGCCACAAATGCATGAATTTTCGTTTTAAGGACCAATAAAATCAGTAAAAAGACACCAATAATTAAGCCAAGAATCATCTGAGTCCCTGAAGGATCCATAGTTCAAAACCCCTTTTTATAAAGATGTATTAGAGCAGAAGGTCTTCTTTGCTACCTGCAAAGAAGACCAACCAGGTATGCTTCATTCTTCGCCCGTGAAGTGGGGTGCGTATTTCGCTGCGAGTTTAATGCACTCTTCCATACTGACCGCACTAGCAATCCCAGTACCAGCGATATCAAACGCTGTGCCGTGATCTACCGATGTTCTGAGGAATGGAAGGCCGTTTGTAATCGAAATGGTTCGTTCAAAGTCGGTCATTTTTGCAGCGATGTGGCCCTGGTCGTGGTAAAGGGAGAGCACCGCATCGTATTTTCCATTTAACGCTTGGTGGAAAACGGAATCAGCTGGCACCGGTCCTTCGACTGGAATACCGTCTGCCTGCGCTCGTTCAATGCCCGGACGAATTTGATCCACTTCCTCGCGGCCAAATAAGCCATTTTCACCACTATGCGGATTAAGCCCTGCGACCGCAAATTTACGATCTTCAATCCCAAGGCGGATCAATGCCGCGTCGCAGCGGAGTAAATAATCATGAACACGCTCGGCTGTCATTTGATCAATAGCATCTTTTAATGAAAGGTGGCGGGTCAGGAAGAAGATGCGCATGGAACGTACTTCAAACATCGTGAGTGGATCTTCCACGCCCGTCATGGCTGCCAGCATTTCTGTATGTCCAATATGCGGAACATCCGCTGCCTTAAGCGATTCTTTATTAATCGGTGTCGTTGCAATCACGTCTGTGCTTCCATCCTGAGCATACTCCACAGCTTTTTGAATGTATTCATAGGCTGCCTGCCCGCACTGCGCTTGAACTTCTCCATATTTGAGCTCGTTTGTGTCGACATTCTTTAAATCAATAACGTCAACTGTTCCAAACTTAAACAATGCTTCACTTGGAGAAGAAATAGGGTTAAACGTGAGCGAGGTATCCGTTACCTCGGCAGCTTTTTCTAAAATGTCCATTTGACCAATAACAAATGGTTTCCCAGATTCAAAGACTTCCTGATTGGCAAGAGATTTCACAGTGATTTCTGGTCCAATTCCAGCTGGGTCTCCCATTGGAATGGCAATAATTGCTTTTTTCGTCATAATAAATTCCTCCTAAAGTTATAACTTAGCACGTAAGTATTTAATTGCTTCAAGCATCGATCGTTTATCTCCGACCATGCCGCCCTTGGTTACGATTGGCATCCTGTCAAAATAGCCGCCAACAAACCTCCCGTAAGAAGCGAGCGGTATCACTTCATCTTCGAGAGCAATTCCATTGGCACGACTGAAGGCGCAGAGTGAAGCGGTAACATCCCCGCCGCTTGAGTAGCAGGCGCGAATTTTCGGATCGCCGCGCTCCAGCAGCTGACGGCTGATTTTTCCGAGCCCATCGGTCATACGCTTGGCAAGTGCGTCTTCTGTTACGCCTTCCTCGTTCGCTTTTGCTTTCAAATCAATTAACTCCATTCCTTGCCGATATGTTGTGATAACGAGCACCTCTCTCAAAATGAGATTTTCGAGTGCCTCATCAGTGACACGCTGTACTTCTTCTTCCCAAGAAGAAGTATAGCTTGCTAGTTTTTCCGGACGAGCATAAACAACTGTTGGGTTAAAATCTTCAATTAACGTCTCTAGCTGTTTGCCCGTAAGTGCAGTCGCACTGCCTACTGTCGCAAGAATACGTCCGCCGGCCCGCATGTCTTCGGCACAAGCTGAAGCATAGGCAGCTGTAAAAGGTCCTGGATCAACCGTGATAATATCTTGTTCTGGCAACTCTTTCAGCGCAGAAGCTACGCGTTCCACGTCTTCATCTGTCACTGCATCACAAACGACAATCCGCGCCCCAGTTTGAAAGGCATCGCTTAAAACATTCTTCAGGTGCAAGAAAGACGCCATGATATCTTTGAGCCCAATCGAGTAAACGGAATGACTTGACTGTGTTTCGATTAATTCTGGCACACACGAAGTCTTGAGCGGTTTAACCGGATCATTGGCCACATCCGTTTTTTGAAGTGGTACATCATCAACAAGCATGTAACCGCCAATCACAACCCGGCCGGAAGCAGGAAAAGCTGGAACCACAACCGCAGTGCGGTCGGGATACAATTCAAGAAGTTGATCAAGCTCAGGGCCGATATTGCCTCGCATAGTGCTATCAATTCGTTTCGATATAAGCTCCGCACCCCAGTTTTGCAACTCCGTTGCTGCAGTTTTCACTCGCTCAGAGGCAACCTCAGTCGGCAAATAGCGACTATCGGTATCCATAATTACTGCGTCATAAGCTTGTTCTTTTGGAAAAGGAGAGCTGTGAACGACAGTGACCGCCGGGAACCCTTTTTTTGTTAAACGAACCCCGGTCGCATTCGCTCCAGTTAAATCATCCGCGATGACTCCGATCTTCATCGATCACACTCTCCTTTCCGGCTGAAACTCGAATGAGGTTCTGGTGAAGCGGACTTTCTGCATTATCCTGATACGCATCATCGATGAGAACCCCTGCAATCTCTCTCATTCTGCAAACCTTTGCAAAAGCTTTCTTTGGAATTTTACTTGAATCGGTTAATAACCACGTTTCTTCAGCCGCTGCCATCATCAGCTGCTTAATCCTTGCTTTTTCAAGTGTAGGTGCAGTCACCCCTGCTTTTGGGTCAACCGCATGCGCCCCAAGGAAAAACTGATCCACATAGAGGTTTTCGAGCAGCTGTTGCGAATGCGGTCCGAACATCGCACCGACATGACGCTGCAGCTCACCACCTGTCACAATCACCTGTGCTGGACTATTCATAAGCTCAGCTGCAATGGGGATATCGTTCGTAATGATTGTGATATCTCCGCGTTCTTTCAATTTACGAGCAAGCTCAAGTGTTGTAGTGCCTGAATCTAGCACAATAGTCGCGCATTCCCTTACAAGCTTAGCAGCTTCAGATGCAATCGCTTTCTTTTCAAGTGAGAAATAACCCTCTTTATAAGAATAAGGTGTTTCTCCGTTGAGTGTTTGCGGTGCAGCCGCACCGCCGTGTGTTCGTATTAATTTTCCCTCTTGTTCTAGCTGACTAAGGTCCCGCCGAATTGTCATCGTGGAAACCCCTAATTCCTGTGTTAACTGATCAACTTCGATACGCTGCCTTTGTTTTAATAATTCTGTAATATGTTCCCTTCGATCATCTGCATTCATGTTATCGCCTCTTAATTGTTTGTTACGAACAATTCATGGTGCAATTATGTACTATAATGTTCGTTTTAGTCAATGATTTTTAATTAATTTGTTAAAAAAGAACATAAAAACGAAGGTGAAGCGATATTCATTAACACCTCTCCACCTAGGCAAACCTTATGTTCTTTCATAGAAATTATTTTTTTATGCAGAGATCCTTACATACAAAAAAGTTTCTGTTCAGGATGATGATTTAAGCTATTTATTGTAATCCCATAGAACTTTCCATTCGTCATTTTCTTTAGACACATACACATCCTGAGATATATCAAAATGACCGTATTTTCCTTTAAAGGTTTGGATCACATTTACCTTATACACGTCATTTAATTCACTCGTATCTTTGTCCATCTGCCAGTTTTCCATTTCTTCTGTCTCTCCCACTGTATAGGCAAATGTTGTGACATCAAAGTGATTCATAAACACATGCGCCCGATCTTGGATGTAGTGCCCTTTGGAGAACTTATCTTTCATATCCGTGTGAAATAACTCCCAGGATTGCGCAAAATCCCCTTGCTGCTCATACTCATAAAACAATTCCACCGTTTTCTTCGCCTCTTCCCCCGGGGATCGTGAGAAGGTAAAAAAGAGAACAATGATCAAGACCAATACCATCCCTGCTATGGCAACTTTTAGTAGTACTCCCTTGTCTATGATAAAGCACGTCTCCTTTTTTGTACTATGCTTATTCCGTTTATAGCTGTTTTATTATAAGCAAAAGAGAACAGGGCTTTTTTTCAAAAAAGAGAAAGGTTACTTTTTTATCTAATATAGAAACGTTTGAGGTCTGATAGCTAACTTTATACATTCTGCAGTGGTTTCGTAAATCGCAGAATACACATGGCGGTTCGCTGCAATTGTTTTTCTAATATGTAGGATGATTCCTTCATCGGAAGCTGCTGGCCGTTTTTAAAGGTGATGATGGATTGAATAGAAGGTTCCTGTGGGGATCTATGGGCTTGGATAGAATGGACATGGTGATAGAAGATCCAATTGCATTCGAGGACTCTTGGGGAATGGGTTGGGAAGGCGAAGATTTGATGGAGAGGGTTCACCGGAATCGGAACTTTCTGTTTGGAGCCCGTTTGATGGGTGACGGCCATTCTCCTTCCTTCATACGTCGAGCCACCATCTAAACACGCGGACTGAATCAGTTGAATCGATGTTTTCCGGACGAAAAGCTTTTGATGCTCTTCTAAAGCAATGACCTCATAGTCCATGTGAGCTGCCGGCAGCAGAGCCATAGTGCTCGGATTTATTTCGTAATAATCAACAACTTTTTCATACATAGCTAAAACTCTCCTTTTGTGGGGTTCATTCACACAAGTGAATGGGATAGGGGGTGTGAGGGGGAAGAGGAGAAAATAGAGGTTACATGTCATCTTCCTTTTTTAGAGATTCATATTCTTTTAGAATGTCACTAAATGTAACGTTCGTCAGGTTCAATGCGATAACAATTTGGAAAAGGGTATGGGCCTTGGGTATTTTTTCACCTCGCTCAATTCTTCCTAAATTTTTGTCATTTATATGTGCGATGGATGCTAGTTTTTCTAAGGTTTTATCTTGTTCCATTCGTCTTAACCTTAAAAACCTGCCTAAGACTTTAGCAAATAAATCATCGTTTAACAACTGTCCACATCCCTTTTTCCTCAATTATTTAGGAAGAGGAAAAGAGAGAACACGCCCTTGAGGTAACAAATTGGAAGTAAATGTAAAATAAACAAGAAAAATTTTCCCTGAATAGGAAGGTAAGGGATTTTTTTATGGGAAGCGGGAAAAAAAAGGAGGATTGATTACGTAAATGAAAGCATATAGTAGATGGGAAAAAGAAGGGTTTTAATGAATGAAAAAAGAAAATAAGTAGACAGAATTTTCAGATCAGAAAAGGCTGGGAGGGGCATAAATGGAATATGAACTTGCGGATCAGTTGAATCAAGCGTTTGAAGTGGAAGGGTGTTTTTATAAGGTGGAGGTAAACGGATCTATTTTTGATTGCCGGAGCCAGGTGAAGATTAATCGCAAACATAGGCCGAAAACCAAAGGTGTAGATGCCTTTTTTATCTTAACGAATCCAGGTTCATGCAAACCAGAACAAGCTGATTATTCCTTTCCTCTCGTCAAAACCGCAAGAGAACAGACAGCCTTTGTAGCAGCGAAATCTGATCCTACCCAGCACCAAATGATGAGGCTGATGAATGTAAAGAGCTGGAACCAGGTAGCTATCATAAATTTATCGGATATTCGCTGTAGTAACATGAAAGATTTTCAAAACAAGTTAGCAGCCGCAGCAGATCAATCTTTTCACCACCACAGTATATTTTATAAAACCAGAGCAGAAGAACTTACCCAAGCTTTACAAACGTGTAACGGTCTGGTGATTATCGGCTGGGGGACCAATAATTGTGTAAGGCCGCTAGCACAACAAGCATTGAGCACGTTAAAACGTCAGGGAATTCAACTGAAAGGCTTGAAACACAAAATCTCTCCATTTTATTATCATCCGAATTCACAGTTAAAGAAAAGAAAAATCGATTGGTTAGAAAAGATTGGTTCATTAGTAGGTTGATAGTAGAATAAACCAAAAGAGGAGCAAATTTTTCCATGCTCCTCTTCTTCATTCGAGCTCGAAAATAAAATGGAGGGGAAAAATGGCTTCAAAAATAACTGATGAGTTAGAAATAAAAGGAACAGGCACTTCTGTATTTGAATTTTGGCGATGGGCGTATTCTGACTTGTTAAGTAATACAAACAGAGGAATCCTCGCCGAATTTCTAGTTGGCGATGCTTTAGGCTTAACGAATGAACCTAGAATTGAGTGGGATAAAGCAGACTTTGAATATCATGGGAATTTCATAGAAGTGAAATCAGCAGCATACATACAAGCATGGAAACAAAAGCAGCTTTCAAAAATCATTTTTAATATACCCAAAGCAAAATCCTGGGATTACCTGACCGGAGAAATGAGTGCGGATTCCAAACGCAATTCAGATTGCTATGTCTTTTGTGTTTACACGGATCAAAATAAAGCTGACTATGATATTCTTGACATTCATCGGTGGGAATTTTATGTATTATCCACTGCGTTCTTAAATGAACATTTTCCTGAACAAAAATCTATTTCGCTCTCTACGCTTCAAAAGTCATGCAGGGCGATAAATTATAATGATTTAAAAGCAGAAATTGATTATTTGTTGGGTATTGATGGTTAACGTTTCAAAAAGTGTTAAACATTTAGCTAAATTATGGAGAAGAGGCTTTTTAAGATGTCACATCATTAAAAAAGGAGAATCGTTTGGTTTGTTAGGGGCCAAGTGGTTCTGGAAAGACAACAATGATTAAAATCTTAACATCCCAAGTTCGTTAAACAAGCAGAGGCATTTAAGTATAAGGAGGAATAGAAAATGGGAAATATGCCAAAAGATTTTCTATGGGGCGGTGCTTTAACTGCTCACCATTCGAAGGAGGCTGGAATCAAGGCGGCAGTGGTGGATGTCATGACAGCCGGAGCCCACGGCGTACCGAGAGAAATAACAGCAACCATCGAAGAAGATAAATTTTATCCAAACCATGAAGCGATTGATTTCTATCATAACTATAAAGAAGACATCGCTTTGTTTGGCGAAATGGGAAAAATGTTTAAGAACCTCGATCGGATGGAGCCGAATTTTTCCGAAAGGCGACGAAGCGGAACCGAACGAATAAGGGCTGCAATTCTATGATAATGTATTGGATAACTGCTGAAGCACGGCATTGAACCTGTTATTACGTTATCTCACTTTGAAATGCCGCTGCACCTGGCTAAAGAATATGGCGGATTTCGAAATAGAAGAGTAGTAGATTTCTTCGTAAAGTTCGCGGAAGTATGTTTTGAACGGTATAAAGATAAAGTGAAATACTGGATGACATTTAATGAAATCAATAACAAGATGGATGTGAGCAATCGCTGTTCCTATGGACTAACTCTGGTGTTGTGGTAGAAGAAGGCGAAAACGCGAAGGAAGTTATGTATCAAGCAGGTCATCATGAATTAATCGCCAGTGCGTTGGCTGTTAGCGAAAGGAAAAGAAATCAACCCAGAGTTCCAGATTGGGGCCATGGTTTCTCATGTACCGATTTATCCTTATTCCTCAAACCCAGAAGACGTCATGTTAGCGGAAGAGTCCAAGAGGCAGCGCTACTTCTTCTCGGACGTACACATTAGCGGCTATTATCCAAACTACGCTTTAAAAGAATTTGAAAGAGAAGGATATAACATCAAGTTCGAAGAGGGCGATGGAGAAATCTTAAAAAATGGGACAGTAGATTATTTAGGCTTCAGCTATTACATGTCTACGACCGTAAAAAGTGATGTAGAAAAGGATAACACGGGGGATATCGTTAATGGGGCATTGCCAAATGGAGTAGAAAATCCATACATTAAATCCAGTGACTGGGGCTGGGCGGATTGATCCAACCGGGCTCAGATACACATTAAAATCGTCTCTATGACCGGTATTAAATTCCATTATTTATCGTAGAAAATGGCTTTGGTGCTGTCGATTCGGTAGAAGAGGATGATAATGAAGGCAGCGGATCCATGAAGCGCTATAAAAAAGCTTCTTTTGATTGGTATAAAAAAGTCATTCAGACGAATGGAGAAGAATTGTAAGTTCAATATGATTGCTGAACAACAACCCGGGTAACGGCTTTTTATAAATAGAGCCTTATTCGGGTTTTGTAAAAAGAGCAGAAGCTATTTAGTAGGAGTTCTTAAATCTATTAGGAAAAAACTAGGTAATTTTTTAAAAAATGTGGTGTGAAAGACTCAATTACATAGCCATCTATTGTAATTTCATTAAGTTATCGATAAATTAAACACTGTCATTACAAAAAATTCCTAAAATAAAAGAGCAAGATGATGGCGGGAGGAGCCATGGCAACTTTAACAGAGGTTTTTCTCTCATATACATTTACTTGTGATAGAGGTCTCTTATATAGAAGGATATTTCGAAGATGCTTGCTGATACTATAGATTGCTATATTTTTCTACAATTCACATACATTAAAAAAGCCCTGGAAGAATTCCAGGACTAGGAGAATTGATAAAATGACTTCTTTTAGTAAGCTGAAATTATTTGATCTCCATAGTAATCTTTAACCATACCGAGTCCAGTTTGGTAGGATTCTGAATAGTATCTTTTAACAATCACACCATCGCTAGTAGTGTTAGTAGTTGTCATTAGGTCTTCATAGTAACTAATGTTAGATTGAATTCTTTCTTGAATAATTGATTTAGTTTCAATGGCACTTGCTCCAAAAATAGTAGCTCCGTAACCATTTGTATATGCTCCTACAATACCGGATGCTATTAATGCCGCGTAGTCATAAGCATTGCTTTGATAAAAACTTAAAGTTTTTGATGACTCGTCTATTCGGTCTTGAATCTCCTCTGCAGAATACTTAAATTCACTATATGTACCGTCACTGTCTTCTCCATGATTAATAGTAGCTGCAGATGTAGTGTTAGCATATAAAAATAATAAAACCACGAACAGTGAACTAGACAATAAAACTTTGAAATATTTTTTCATTCGTTTCCTCCCTTTTGATATATTTTAGGAAATAATTGGAACTGCATTTTTGAATTTATCGGAAATTTAAATCAAATTCAATATAAAAGTACATAAATAGGTCTTTAAAATTACATTATTTTGTAGAATAGTTAGTTTATACCTAAAACTGGAAATTATAAATATTGTTCTGTATGATTATTTATATAATTCAAGAAAGAGGGGAGCTGGTTTTTATGAATTCTATAAAAAATATAAAATCTCTAGTCCAGTTAGCTGTGATACTTATTTTTATTGCCTTAGGTTTATTTAATGATTCAATGACATATGTTATTGCTGGATTAGTTGTACTTCTAATTTTGGAGTTTGCCTTTAGGTTCAATAAAAGTGAGAAATCAAACAGTCAATGAATATATTTAATTTAAATTTTTAATAATGCGGTAGATCTTGCGGTCACTCGGTGATACAAAGCAGGGACAAGATGGGAAGGCATCTCTATGTTTAAAAACGGTACGGCATGATTTATGTCAATCGTAACAATGAAGTAAACGAATTCATGAAGCGTTACAAAAAAGATTCTTTTGCTTGGTATAAAAAGTAATTCAGACGAATGGAGAAGAATTATAAATTAATATGACTGGTAAACAACCCGAGTAACGGCTGCTTATAATAATGCCTGATTCGGGTTTTTTGTATGGAATTGAAAATGGACCAAAAAAAGGGTTACTTTTCCCTCTCTTCATTCCCTTCCTTCTTTATATCTTCTAGTTCTTTAAAATGTTGTACGGCAATTTCTTTCATTTTTTTACGATATTCCTCAATCATCCGATCATACACTTTTCTGACGTCTATATCTTTTTTTCTTCCCATGTTTACAGTTTATTAAAAAAGTATAATTTGTTCCTGTTTTTTTAACATTCAAAGATTATGTAAGCGTTTCCTGAACCTTTAGGAAAATGATTAAATTTTATTTCCTTTTGTACGCTTTTATACTAAAAAATATAGAACAAAACACAGGATTCTTTTAAATTTCAAAGAAGATTGGGGGATACAATATTGACAGCAGAAGCTTTAATAAATGAAGACTTAATAGACCTTAATATTCATGCTAATAATCAAATAGAAGTAATTGAACAATTAGCGGAATTACTAGAAAAGCAAGGACGGATTGAATCCCAAACAGCCTTTACCCAAGGGGTGTTGATGAGGGAGAACGAAGTGACTACCGGTTTTGGAAATGGCATCGCTATCCCACATTGTAAAGACCATTCGGTTAACCATGCCAGCATAGCTATCGGGAAATTGACAAAAGGGGTGGATTGGAGAGCAATGGATGATCTTGATGTTTCCTTTGTGATCATGCTTGCTATTCCAGATTCAGAAGCAGGAACGACTCACTTGCAAATTCTGTCAAAGTTATCGGAAAAGTTAATAGATGAAGACTTTCGAAAACAATTAATGGAAGCTGATAAACAACAAGACATATTAAATTTGTTAGTTGAAGATGTTTTTAAAAAAAATACTAATGTATAGGAGAGGTTAGATATGAAAATTATTGCGGTTACAGCTTGTCCAGCAGGTGTTGCACATACTCATATGGCTGCTGCAGCTTTAGAAGCTGCTGCTAAAAAAAGCGGAGTGAAAATTAAAGTAGAAAAGCAGGGAGCAATGGGGATGGAAAATGAAATTAAGGCTAAAGAAATAGCTGATGCAGATGCCCTTATTCTTGCAGTAGATACGGCAATTACAAAATCAGAACGCTTTAATGATATTCCTACGGTGAAAGCGTCTGTTGCGGAGGCTGTTAAAAATGCTCAAGAACTCATCGATAAGGCAATGAATGTGGAAACGAATCAATAACCGAAGCAAGTTGAGGTGAGGTGATCGTATGAAAAAAGTTCTTGAAGAAGCGAAAACACATCTTATGACGGGTGTTTCATATATGCTGCCTTTTGTCGTTGCTGGCGGGTTGATTCTTACCATTGGTTTATTATTTGGAGGTGGAGAACAGGAAGCAGGACTTGCTAAGAAAACGGCAGACACTGGTGTTCTTGTTTTCTCTCTGATGGTTCCTGTGATGGCGGCATACATGGCTTATTCGATTGCAGATCGACCCGGTATTGCTCCAGGTATGGTAGGCGGTTTAATTGCTGACGAAATCGGGGCAGGTTTTTTAGGGGGAATTGTTGCTGGTTTTATTGCAGGTTATATTGTAAACGCCCTTAAGCAGCTACCAATGCACAGATATTTCGTCCAATTAAAACCAATTATCGTTATTCCGTTACTTGGTGCAGGTGCTGTTGCCATACTAATGTATATCATTGGACAACCCATTGCCGTTTTATCAGAAGGTTTAGAAGGATGGCTTAAGTCCATGAGCGGAGGAAATTTGATTATATTAGGTCTGGTTATCGGTGCTATGATGGCCTTTGATATGGGCGGGCCGGTTAATAAGGTAGCCTTTGCCTTTTGCGTAGGAATGCTGAATCAAGAGGTTTATTATCCTATGGCAGCATGCTGGATCGGTATCATGACGCCTCCAATTGGCTTGGCGCTTGCTACTAGATTTGCTCCAAAAAAATTCACATCAGCCGAACGGCAAAGTGCCCTGCCAACCACATTTATGGGGGCAACTGGTATTACGGAAGGTGCCATACCATTTGCAGTATCTGATCCATTACGTGTAATTCCTTCCATTGTTGTAGGCTCCGCTGTTGGAGGGGCTTTGGCTTTAGCCTTAGGTACCCAAGCACCTATTCCAAGTGGTGGAGTGTTTGTAGTTCCATTTTTCGTTAAACCATTAATGTTTGTGCTGGCCTTTGCTATCGGCATTGTTGTAACAGCTCTAATGACCGTAATGTTAAAGAAAAAGGCAGAAGAAGAACTATCAATTATGGAAGAAACTTCATAACTTTAATATTTATTAATGAGGGGCCTATTTATCTGTCCCTCCTATTTCATTATCTACTGTAGTGATTTTAACGATGGAGGCATTACAATGAATTTTCATCTGGTTTCTCATACTCATTGGGATCGAGAATGGCACCAAACTTATCAGCAATATCGGGTCAAGCTAATCAGATTTATGGATGAGCTCATTCAATTATTGGAAAACAGCCCTGAATACACCTCTTTTACGCTGGACGGCCAAACGATTGTGTTGGAGGATTATTTAGAGATCAAACCTGATAAAAGGGAATCTATTACCAGACTTGTACAAGAAGGGAGATTGCTCATCGGTCCTTGGTATATCCAACCGGATGAATTTATTCCAAGTGGAGAATCTCTTATCAGAAACTTGTTAATTGGACAACAAGTTGCTAATGAGTTCGGACCGTCTATGAAAATTGGATATCTTCCCGATTCTTTTGGACAGGCCGCACAAATTCCACAAGTATTAAATGGATTTGGAATGAAGCATGCCCTATTCTGGCGGGGGATTACAGATGAGGAAACAGTGAAAACTGAGTTTTGGTGGGAAGGTCCAGACGGTTCGAACGTTTTTACAACACATTTGCCTTTAGGCTATGGGAATGGGAGAATGATTTCTACTAATCTTCATCAAAATTTGGAAGTTATCGATGAAAATGTCCAAGCATTAAAAGATAAGATAACCTCTCCAAATATGTTATTAATGTGTGGTTTTGATCAAAGAACGGCGATAAAAGAATTACCAGAAATAGTTGAACAATTGAATCATCATTTTGTATCCACCGATTGTGATTATTCCTTCAAGATGACTCAGCTTAAAGATTACTTTGATGCCGTTCAAGAAGAGGCTGAAAACCTAGAGGTTATTAGTGGAGAATTCAGAAAAGGGAAAGATATGCGTGTGCATGTGAGTATTGCATCCACTCGACTGGATTTGAAAAAGGATAATTTTGAGGTTCAGAATTTATATGAGAAATACTTGGAGCCTCTCAACACAATGTCTTATCTGTATGGAAATACTTACGATAATGACATGATTAATAGAGGCTGGAAATACATCCTTCAAAACCATGCTCATGATTCCATTTGTAATGTATGCACAGATGCCACTCACCAGGAAATGGAAATGAGGTATCAGTCCGCTAAACAAGTTGGAGAATCCATACAACATAGCGTGACCAAAGAATTGGTAGAAAAAATTAAATTCGATTATGATAAAGGAATCCCGCTTATAATCTTCAACACGTTAGGCCATCAAAGAAAAAATTACGTGGAAGTAACGGTTCAATTAGAATATAAAGATTTTGTAATTGTCGATCCTGAAGGTAATCCTATCCCTTATCAGGTTCTTGAAACAAAACGAGAGAATTTAAATGATAAACAGATCGAGATCGGTGTCAAAAATGAGGATCCGGATTAACCCCTTGAATTTGGACACGTACTCTATTTATCTAGCATAATCATACTTTATCTCTTCTTTTGTCTTCGGGTAGGATCGCCCATTTGCTGCGTTTGTCAAGGGCCGCTTACGCTCTCCCG
>NZ_JBHFQG010000090.1:0-1539 GCF_041949975.1 Alteribacillus sp. JSM 102045
TTTCCAAGAGTATACCATGAATCAGCTGTATCTTCCTATGGATTTTTCGGATTTAATTCCCGAAGATCATGTCGCCCGCATTGTAAGCGGGATGATTGACGCGTTGGATGATCAGCTGTTTTTTGATGCCTATAAAGGGGGCGGACGTCCCGCGTACCACCCCAAAATGATGGCGAAAATTGTGTTGTACGGTTATACACAAGGGTTATTTTCCTCCCGCTCTATCGAAGGAGCCCTGAGAGAACACCTGCCCATGATGTGGCTGGCCGCCAGCCAGTCGCCCGACTTCAACACGATCAACCGGTTTCGTTCCGAACGCTGTAAGTCGTTAATGGGTACCTTATATGCGGAGATGGTCCGCCTCTTGATCGAAGAAGGGTATGTCGATGGAAAAGACTATTTTCTCGATGGCACCAAGATCGAAGCCAATGCCAATAAGTACACATTTGTCTGGCGGAAAAGTACCGATGGGTATGAGGAAAAACTGCAGGCGAAAATCGAGGACAACCTGCGTGCGATTGAAGACGCCATTGAGGTTGATATCGAAAGCCTAAAACGAGAAGACGACACATTTCAACGGGAACGAATCTCCCGGGAAGCCTTGGAAGAGGTCGCTGAAAAAGTCGAACAGGAGCTGCAGGCACAAGAGGACGCCATCGAAGCTGCTGACACGGCCGATGAAAAACGGGCGAAAAAACAAGCGGCCAAGCCTCTACGCCAGTTTCATCGAGCATTAACGAAAGATCACCTTCCCCGCCTTCAGAAATACGAAACCCAAATGGGTTTATTTGGCGAGCGCAACAGTTATTCGAAGACGGACGTGGATGCCACGTTTATGCGCATGAAAGACGATCACATGATGAACGGCCAGCTCAAAGCCGGGTACAACGTCCAGGCCGGCACGCAAGACCAGTTTATCCTCCACTATTCGGTCCACCAGAGTCCCACGGATGCCCGGCTGCTTGCGCCCCATTGGGAGAGCCTCAAGGAAACTGGACGCGAGCTGCCGAAACACCTGATTGCGGACGCCGGCTATGGAAGCGAGCCCAATTATATGTATCTTACCGAGCAAGAGGGGCTTCACACGCTGATCCCGTACAACACGTATGAACAGGAACAAAAACGCTCGTTCTCGAAAAAAACATATCATCCGCACAACTGGACCTACGATGAAAAAGACGATCTCTATTGGTGCCCGAATCAGCGCAAAGTGACCTTCCGCCGTTACAGCCGTCGCACGGATAAGTATGGGTATCGGCGGGATTTTAAAATCTATGAATGCGAATCCTGTGAAGGATGCCCGTTCAAAGCGGACTGCACCACCGCCAAAGGCAACCGGAAAATCTATTACAATCCGGTGTATGAAGAGCTCAAAGCCAAGGAAGCGAACAAACTGAAAAGCAAGGACGGACGAACACTCTACGCGCGCCGAAAAACGGACGTGGAGAGTGTATTTGGTCATGTCAAACAAAACCTCGGGTACCAGCGATTCCTCCTGCGAGGGCTGGAAAAAGTCCACGTGGAGTTCGGCTGGGTAGC
>NZ_JBHFQG010000091.1:0-1465 GCF_041949975.1 Alteribacillus sp. JSM 102045
GAAAGGTAACTTAGTTACACTAGAATCAAAGGGGTTGATGGACTATGAAACGACACGTTTACTCCAATGACTTTAAATTGCAAGTGGTAAAAGAAGCACTCGAAACTGGCAATAAAGCCTTAGTAGCGAGGCGGTATGAACTATCAAAAAATCTGATTTACCGGTGGACGAAAGAGTATGAACAAGGGCATTTCGGCCAAACATCCGTGGATCAGGTTGACTATGTGAATCCTCAAAAGATGGAACAGGAGAATACGGAATTAAAGAAACTACTTGGCGAAAAGGATTTAGAAATTGCTGTTCTGCGTGATCTCATAAAAAAGAAGAACCCTCACTTGCTGAAAAAATAGACGTCGCTCAAGCCTGGATTGCCAAAGGGTACAAGGTATCGGTCATCTGCCGCATTCTTGGTATTCCACGATCGACGTATTATTATCAAACGTCTTATCGCGTCGAGTACAAAAAGGTAAGTGAGGGACGTCCCATACCAGGCTACTCTGTCACCAAAAATGGCAAAAAAATTTCAGATGAACAAATCAAGGAATGGCTGCTGGAAGAGATCGAAAGTGAGGCTTTCGCTTATGGCTATCGAAAACTCACCGTGATTCTTCGCCGCCACTACGTAATCATCAATAAAAAGAAAGTCTATCGATTGTGTAAAGAGCTTGGTATCTTGCGTCCTCAGCGCCAGCCCAGGCCTGTGACGAAACGAAAACGGGCAAAGAATCGCACGATTACAGGCTCCAATCAACTGTGGGAGACCGATTTGAAATACGGCTTCATTCATGGAGAAGATCGCTTTTTCTTCGTCTTATCTTACATCGATGTCTATGACCGAACGATCATTGCTTATCATATAGGTCTGACATGTACAGCTGCCGACGCCTGGCGCGCCCTGCAGCAGGCGATGATGAAGCGCCAGGTCTTTGATACAGACGGCCTTGTGCTTCGCAGTGATAACGGACCACAATATAAGTCACTTACGTATGCCCAGCATTGCGACACTTTCGGTGTGGAACACGAACGAATTCCACCAAAGTCTCCTAACTCGAACGCTCATATTGAAGCTTTTCACCGTCTTTTGGAAGATGACTGTTTCCAACGCTTCGAGTTTCAGACCTACGAAGAGGCTTATCAGGCAGTTACTTCGTATATAGCGTTTTACAATGAGCGACGACTGCACGGAAGTATTCTGGACCTCTCTCCAAAAGAATATTATGAGCAAACAAAGCGCGGGATGGTACCACAACGGGACGTCCGTGTGTGACACAAAGTATCTCCTTCTTTTGTCTTAACCATCAAACCGCCTATTTGAGAGGCTTGTCAAGGACGACCAACGGGAGAGCGAAAGCGTTCCTTGACAAACGCAGCAAATGGGCGATCCTATCTCAAGACAAAAGAAGAGGAAAAAGTTTGATCATCCTAGAAAAAGAGAGTATCTGTCCAAATTCAGGGGGTTAATCCG
>NZ_JBHFQG010000092.1:0-1447 GCF_041949975.1 Alteribacillus sp. JSM 102045
TTCGAAAGAAGGTTCCGAAAAAGTGGAGGCCACCAAGCGAAGCGCGGTAGCTGGTTTTAAAGCGTACAAAAATAGAGTGCTAAAAATAGTGGTGTTATAACCATGTCGAGAAAAACTTGACGCATACGCGTCTGAGGGGTGATTTGCATGAGTTTTTTATTTTGCGTATAATTCATAGTGAGTCCTCCTTGGTTTTCCTAATTAGAGGTCGATGATTTATCATCGGACACTCCGTACTATACCAAGGGGGCTCTCTTTTGTTCAAAACTCACATTTTCCCCTTACAGGAATGCTCCCTATTAATATTTATTATTGAATATCGTTTCATATCCATACTTTCCAAGATTACAATGACAAATGTGCAGCTGCAAGCACTATAAAGAGAATAGAAAAAGCCCAGGATTAGATCCAGGGCTTCTTCTCATATATTTACATGAAGAAAATGATAATTCCTAATGATACCAGAAAACCGATTATTGTGTGATTTGTTGTTTTTGGCTTTTGATGTTTAACAGCTTTTAAATAATGTTCTTTAAAGGTTAGTTTGGATGTTGAGGAAGCCATTTTTACTTATCCCCTTTCTTATGCTAAAAAGATTTGGTAAACCGAAAGAACGCCAAAGGACGAAAAGCTTAGCAGCATCGTGCTGGAGACAGTAGGAAGGAATCCTTGACGTTGAATCGTATTGGCAATCAGGCCAGGTACAATCAAGCCAATGGCTTGTAAATCTGAAACACTCATTGGAATAACGCCGTACATGGAATCATAGCCCAGCTTTAAGATAATACCGGTTAATAACATGGCAGTAAATTTCCTTCTGCCGTATAAAATCGTAAAATGATTGATAATATGCATTACCACAAGGTATGTAGCAAAACTTACAAACAAGATAGAAATGGCATAAACCGGTTTATCGATAACGAGGGCAATGTAGCCGGGAACAACGAGTCCGGCTGGTAATACTCCTGTTTTTTCAGCGAATAATAAACTAAGCGTGACTCCTGCCACGAGTGCAATCGTGATTTCTGATAACCCCACTTTTATACTAACTCCTTTTCTAGTTTAGTTTTCTGTAATGCTTCAACTAATGGTTCAGCGGCGCCATGAATATTGCCAACGCCATAGAATACGGTGTTTGCCATATAAGGATCTAAAGCTTGTACGATTTCGTCGGTGGTTTGGTTTTCTAAATTCAGCAGTATGTCGGCTGGAATACGGCCGGCGTTGTAGCTGTCGACAATCGGGCTGGTCGTTTCTCCGATGAGCACCAGGGTTTTGCATGGAATATAAGGAAGCACATCCTCTGCAAATTGTTCCGTCCGGTCGACACGGTCCGCCCGGCAATTCATCACCACCACCGGTTCATCGGTCGGATACCCGAGCATTTTCACCCGTTCCCAAATATTAATCGTGGAAGAAGCGTCATTGGCGGCAAAGCCGTTGACAA
>NZ_JBHFQG010000093.1:0-1390 GCF_041949975.1 Alteribacillus sp. JSM 102045
CGGCTTATGGGAATTACCGAATGGCTTATTTGTTTACCAAACAGAAAACAGAGTGTTTCCAGGAAGCTCACGCTTTATTCTTTGAGAAAGTAGGTGGTGTGTATCAGACCATGGTCTATGACAATATTATAGCTACATGGTTAAAGACAGGTGAACCGTATAGAGATATTCTACTTACTATTGCAGTGGCTCATTTTGTTATGTCAAGGCTGATAACTATAAAAAAGAAAGAAGTGCAAAATGAAAGGTAGCTTATTTCGCTAACGGGCAGGTTTGTTCAATAACAAGCGTTCAAAGGAGGTCTTTTGTGAGAATTATATGGTTTCCGTTATTATCATCAGTTGGGACAATGGCTCTATTATATTGGATTGGAAATATATTTAATTTATCTCTTCTTAGGTTTTCATTTGTTCTAAATGAACCGATTGATTTTTGATGCAAATATTGCAATACTTCCTTTTGCTTTCGGCTTAATAGTTGGATTTATTGTAGAACGTATAGTTAAAGTCAGAAGCAATTGACCAAAGAGGTGTAATGAAAAAGCAGAGTTAAAATGAAGAAAAAAATGAGAATAAATAAGTTCAATTTTGCTGAAAGTGTTATTCAACTAATACCAGCTAATAGAAGGTCAATAGATAGGACTAAAAAAGTTGAAAAGGTCATGGTACAATAAAATTGCGCATGCCAAATAGGCTTCAAATATACTTACTTGAAGTATTTTCCTAAAATGAATTTAATTGGAATTAATTATACCTTGAAAGCCTTTTACGCTTTAAAAGTGCATAAATCCAATGAATGAGCTTGTTGGAACAAGCAATGATAGCTACTTTATGTGGCTTGCCCTCTTCACGCTTTTTATCATAGTAAGCTTTTAGTTTTGGATTACGATTCTTTGTTATTCCACATTGCACAGCGGTATAGAGGGTTTTCCGAAGGCGAGAAGATCCTCTTTTCGTGATTTTGTTAATGGTGGCTCTAAACTTTCCCGACTCGTGAACACTAGGATCAATTCCGGCATAAGCAACCAGTTTCTTAGGATGATGAAACTGATCGATTTCCCCAATTTCGGAAATGATTGTTGCCGCAATCTTTCCACCAATACCGGGGATTGATCGGATCATTTTATAATCTTCAAATTCTTCTGCCATGGCATCTATCTCTTTGTCTAGTTTGGATAGGTGCTTTTGGTATTGAAGAAGAAGGTTAATGTACATCGTAAGACTAACGATGTGACTCGTATATAAGTTGCGTTTAAAAGGGTCTAAAACGTATCGTCTGAATTAACAAGGTTGCAACCGGTTAATGTTTCGATTTTTCGAAGCCTGTATAATAATGACTGCCTGTGCAGATTCAGTTCTCTCGCTGTTTGGCTGACATTCCCTCTGTTCCG
>NZ_JBHFQG010000094.1:0-1290 GCF_041949975.1 Alteribacillus sp. JSM 102045
AACCGCCCACTTTATTTCTTTAGAATAAACGTTTTTGCCCATGCAAAAACACCTCCGAGAATGTACTTAATTGATTGTACCATTTCGAAGGTGTTTTATATTGTCCCATTATTTTAGGTTAGTCCAAGATGAAGCATCCTGTAAGGGTGCTTTTTTCTTTGTTTAGGAAATTATGTTTTTACAAGTTGTGGATAACTATCTCCATATTGTTTGATCCGCGTCTAGCTTCAGCGCCCAGCCTCTCGGGGTTAAATAACCTCCAGTCATTAAAGGCAAAGAGCGCCTTTCATAACTGAAGAACATTTACCTGTCGAGGCTGTTCAGGGCGCTTGCGCTTTTGTTCCAATTGTTCAAGATAGAAAAACAGGGAGATTGGAGATTATAAAGATTAAATAGCTTTAAACAGTCGTTGTTTAGTTAGCAGAAAGAAATAAGGCAGTGGAGTAATTTTTATGTAAATAATATATAGCTTGAAGGAAAAGCCAAAATCACAAAGAAACTTGATAGTGGGGTATAAGACTAGAATACTATAAGGGGAGTACATGTTAGATAGCGCAGTCTCTGTGAAGGGACTGCTTTGTATGGACGATGTCGCTTTAAATGAATACAGCTCTAGTTCTGCGTTAATTAAAGTTATAAAGAAAGCGACATTTTAAAACAAGCATCCCGGGGCGCTTGTTTTATTTTTTGGTCTTGCATCTTCAGGTTGTCTGCCATACTATGACATTATAACTAGAAATCGATGATGGATAGGACAATAATCATAGATGGGAGAAGGAGTAGTCAATGTTATTATGTTTAAACTTTTTCAAGAAGAAAAGCAGCAATACTTCAACAAAGAAGGCACAAACAGACCCTACAAAAACCAAAAAACAAACGAACAGGTCGCTGCTAGAAAAGGGGGAATTAGGAGAATACAAAATTGACATACAACTTGATCAACTACCGAAAGATTGCCGCTATTTAAGTGATTTGTTAATGAAAAACCCAAAAGCCAAATCCAGGTATTCCCAAATTGATCATGTCGTTATCTGTCCATATGGCATCATTGTCATTGCAACCAAAAACTATCAAGGCACGATATATGGAGGAAAAGACCGAAAAACATGGTCTGTAAATGGAAAGTTTAAGATGATACCGAAGGGGCTATGGACTATCAAAACGAATGGGTTCCAGTCGAATATATCTCTTATGAGTTTTTAAGAAAATCTTGGCAAAAACTGCTTATGGATAAAATGTTGGAATGGTTTCCGCACCATCCAAAAGTAAGGAAGATGGTGGACGATCTTT
>NZ_JBHFQG010000095.1:0-1239 GCF_041949975.1 Alteribacillus sp. JSM 102045
CTCTAAAGCCCCTTAGCGATCTTGGACAACGAAAAGTAACTTCGTTACACTAAGAATCAAAGGGGTTGATTGAAAATGAAACGACAAGTTTACTCCAACGACTTTAAATTACAAGTAGTAAAAGAAGCGCTAGAAACAGGTAATAAAGCCTTAGTAGCGAGACGATATGAACTGTCAAAAAATATCATTTATCGGTGGACGAAAGAGTATGAACAAGGACATTTCGGCCAAGCATCCGTAGACCAGGTGGATTACGTGAATCCTCAGAAAATGGAACAAGAGAACAATGAATTGAAGAAGCTACTTGGCGAAAAGGATTTAGAAATTGCCGTCCTTCGTGATCTCATAAAAAAGAAGAACCCTCACTTACTGAAAAAATAGACGTTGCCAAAGCCTGGATTGCCAAAGGGTACAAGGTATCGGTCATCTGCCGCATTCTTGGTATCCCTCGGTCCACCTATTACTATCAAACGTCTTATCGTGTCGAACACAAGAAGGTAAGTGAGGGACGACCAATACCAGGCTACTCTTTCACCAATGGCGGCAAAAAAGTCTCAGATGAGCAAATCAAGGAATGGCTGCTAGAAGAGATCGAAGGTGAGGCTTTTGCCTATGGCTACCGAAAACTCACCGTGATTCTCCGCCGCCGTTACGGATTAGCTATCAACAAAAAGAAAGTCTATCGATTGTGCAAAGAGCTTGGTATATTGCGTCCCCAGCGTCAGCCCAGGCCAGTGACCAAACGAAAACGGGCAAAGAACCGGACGATTACGGACTCCAATCAACTGTGGGAGACGGATTTGAAGTATGGCTTTATTCATGGAGAAGATCGCTTTTTCTTCGTCTTATCTTACATCGATGTCTATGATCGAACGATCATTGATTATCATATTGGGCTGTCTTGTACAGCCGCAGACGCTAGCCGCACGCTGCAGCAGGCGATGATGAAGCGCCAGGTCTTTGATACAGATGGTCTTGTGATTCGCAGTGACAACGGACCGCAATATAAATCTCTCACCTTCGCCCATCATTGCGACACCTTCGGCGTGGAACACGAACAAATTCCGCCAAAGTCTCCTAATTCGAACGCTCACATCGAAGCCTTTCACCGTCTCCTAGAAGACGACTGTTTTCAACGTTTCGAGTTTAAGACCTATGAAGAGGCGTATCGAGAAGTCACTTCCTACATTGCGTTCTACAACGAGCGACGATTGCACGGAAGTATTCTCGATCTCTCTC
>NZ_JBHFQG010000096.1:0-1210 GCF_041949975.1 Alteribacillus sp. JSM 102045
TTGCTCCTCCCGGCGGATTTTTTACCTTTTCTCGCCAGTCAAAAATCCGGCTCCAATTTCGAAGGATATAGGTGCGGAATTCCTTTACCTTTTCGATCTTTTTTGCTTCTTCCAGCGTACTTTCATAAGTATCCAGCCACAACTTGAAATCAGGCTTATTATGTTCTTTCAGCGCCTTCCGAAGGTTCTCTTTATATTGGCTCTTTGGCGCACCTAACGCACGATTTAGAGCTTGGAAAACATGATACGAATCCAATTGGTTCCACACGGGATACTCGGACTGAGAAAAGGCTTCCTGAAACTTTTCGGCCGTATAACCTTTTCCGCCGTCACTATTCGTGACCACCTGAGTTTTCTCCAGGGAATAGTGGCTGGTTGTGAAAGCCTGCACTTCTTTCCAAAACGCAGAGGTCGGCTGCGTTGTCATGATCACTTTCGGATGCAAGAGAGAGACACGTTTTCCATTCGTTTCCCACCCTTCATAGATCACCGCGTGACTGACTTCGATGCCTTTCTTTTTCTCTGTTCCTCGAATAAACACGCCATCTGCTTCTGCATATAAATAGTCCACATTTTTTCCTTCTGGCAGAGCAGCTGCCTCTTCTAGTTCCTTTGCCATATCCTCATCTTCCTGGGCTTGTGCAGTACCTACCTGTTTCACGATGTTTCCCACTGTCTGATGACTGATGTCTACAGCTGTCCATTCTTTTAATACCCGTTCTGTCTCCCGATACGTCGCTTCACTGGCCATTTCTGCCACTTTTACTTCGACCAAAGGACTCAGCCTCTGATGTTTTCTGATACCTATCCACTCATCCAAGGGATAATGATTTTCTCCTTGAGGATCTACCATCAATGTATGACGATAACGGACGGGCCCAAACATAAACTGAATGGTCTTTTCATCTTCCTGTTTTACCAGCCATCCTTCTCCCTGCTTTTTTTCCTTGACTGCACAGTTTAGGGATGTCAACATATCTCCCACCATAACCGAGAACCATTCATGCATGAGGTGATGCATGCTTTCCTCTGTTTCAATGAAATGTTGAGTATCTTTTACTGTTTGTAATAGTTTTGCTATAATATATTGCATGAGAAGGCCTCTTTTCTAAATGTTTTTGCCGGCTAAGCATACATTTATGATAGAGTGCCTTCTCTTTTTTTTCTACAAATTAGCTCCCATATCTCTCGAGAAACATTTTACACATAC
>NZ_JBHFQG010000097.1:0-1207 GCF_041949975.1 Alteribacillus sp. JSM 102045
TTTTTTTAAGGCTGGGGCGGCCGTACCGAATCCACGGAGTTTACGACCGGACCAACGTTCATTGTACTCTTTCACCTGCAGGTACACGACTTTCTCGGCTGCCTGTTCGGTGGGGAGACTGTTCATTGTCTTTGTGCGTTTTTTAATCTCCTTCATCGTGCGCTCGATCATGTTGGTGGTGTAAATCATGGAGCGAATGGATGGAGGATATTTTAAGAAGGTGGTCAGGACCGAGAAGTCTTCCTCCCAGCCCTTCACAATCTTCGGGTATTTCTTTTTCCATTGAGCGCTAAAGTCTTTCAAGCGTTCTTCAGCTTCATCCAAAGAATTCGCTTGGTAAATCGGCTTGAGATCTTCAGCGATGGCGGATTGGTCTTTCTTTCGGGCATGGTTCAAAGCGTTGCGCACTTTATGCACGACACAACGCTGCACATCAGCCTTTGGGTACACGGTTTTCATGGCTTCTTCTAAACCTGGAAGCCCATCAAACACGCCTAAAAGGACTTCTTCCACGCCACGCTTTTGAAGTTCGAGAAGGATGTCCTGCCAACCATGAGAGCTTTCTTTCCCGCCGACATAGAAGCCAAGAATTTCTCGGTAGCCTTCTTCCGTTACGCCGATGACAAGATACACCACTTCATTTGCGACATCATCGCGACGGAGCTTAAGATAAGTTCCATCTAAATAAAGAACAGAATAACGCTTTTGGAGGGGGCGGTTCTGCCAGGCTTCTACGTCTTCCATAACGATGTCGGTGATGTGACTGATGGTGGAGGCGGAATACGAATGGCCCAGGATGCGTTCAAGAAAATGACCGATTTCACGCGTGCTCATGCCCTTCTGATACATCGTGATGATGGTTTCTCCAAGCCACTGTTCGCGGCGCTGGTAAGGAGAGAACACTTCCGTATGAAAGGCATTATCCCGATCACGAGGGACTTGAAGATCCTCTATACGGCCATATTTCGTATCCAGTTGACGGGTATAGGTACCGTTTTTTTGGTTTTTTAGCTCTGGATGTTCGTTTTTAAAGAAGCTTTCGCGTTCTTCTTTCATGATGGTTTCTAGTTTCTCTTTTACGAATTCGCGGACCATTTGATCTAATTGATTTTCTAGATTATTTTGTCCTATACTAGTAGACATAGGTAGGGCATCTCCTCTCGAGTTGATTTGGTCGTTAATTCTGAGGATACCCTACCTCTTTTTT
>NZ_JBHFQG010000098.1:0-1205 GCF_041949975.1 Alteribacillus sp. JSM 102045
TTTTTCAAATTGATCATCGCTCCCAGTCTCCCCATTAGAAATTCATTTATTTCTACAGGGGTTAATTATATACTACTGGGGGATTTTTCAATGACTCCAGTGGTCCAGTTTTAGATTACTACATACAAATGGTTTTATCGATTTCTTTCACTTGGCGTTGGAGAGAGCGAATGACCTCTATGGAGGTGCCTAATAGGACATCCAGTGAATCTTCGACGACCTTGACCAATCGATAAGAGGAACGTTCGGCTCGTTGAATGGATGCAGCGACGGCATTCGGATCCGGGAATCGATTTTTCCCGTGTTCCTGCAGAAATGCTGCAAGTTCTTCCAACGGAAGTTGAGCCAATTCTTCTAAGCTGAATTTCTCTAGGAAAAGCTCCATCATCGCATTCCCGAACACAGAAGAATCGACTTCTTGAGAGAACGTATTACATTTAAAACTCAGATGCTGCAGGAAGTGCTGCTTTTCCTTGTTGTTTAGGGAATTATGTTTTTACAAGTTGTGGATAACTATCTCCATATTGTTTGATCCGCGTCTAGCTTCAGCGCCCAGCCTCTCGAAGGCCCAAGACGGTTTAAGGAACTTTTGCTAGAATCGCGAACATCGTGTTCGCAACGCAAAAGTCAGCACATCCAGTTCGACGTTGTCACAGGACGTGTTAATGTCGCCAATGCCACAGGACGTGGCGTTTTTGGCGACGAAAGTGCAACGCAGAAGTCACCACATCCTGTGGAAGTAAGAACGCCTTTAGTGACTGGAGAACATTTACCTGTCGAGGCTGACCAGGACACTTGCGCTTTTGTTCGTCATCGTTTTGATGAGATGATAACGAGATCTGGTCAGCTGCTGAAGAGCGACATACTGACTTTTTTTGACGATCGACATGGTATTGCGGCCGAAACGCATATAATCGGCTATCACAAACGCATCAATCTCATCCGTCTTATTCATATCACTGTAGCTTTTCTTACCCAAATGATCCTAAGATCATTATCTAGAAATATCTTGAGACGTCCAAGAAAAACCTTTGTGAAAATTTTCTAATAGATTGGAAAAACACTGTTAGTTAACAGTTGAAATACACGTAGACTCCCTCCGGAAAGGTTGATATACCAGTGGTTAAAAGGTAAAAAAGTTTCTTTAAAAAATTTTTTGTTATCAAAGACCACCAAATCCTTCCGTTGAATGCAGGAAGTGGTAA
>NZ_JBHFQG010000099.1:0-1168 GCF_041949975.1 Alteribacillus sp. JSM 102045
GGTTGTTCAAGACAAACTGAGTGGAAAACGGACAAACCAAGAAATAATGGAGAAGTATGGGATTAAAAATGTCTCTCAAATTAAAACATGGATGAAGTGGTATAAAACGGGAGAGATGTATCGGTTTGATCAACCCATAGGAAAACAATATACGTATGGCCATGGACCAGAAGGTAAGACGGAAGAAGAGCGCACAAATAGTCAGCTCACCCATTTGAAGGCGGAGAATGAGATCTTAAAAAAGTATTTAGCGATGAAAGAGGAGTGGATAAAAGAATAGTTCTGAATCTAGTTGGAAAGCTACGCAAAAAATACACGGTAACAAAGCTATTGAACGTATTAAAGGTACCCCGTTCCACTTATTATTGTTGGGTCCAAGAAGAGACGGTAACATATAAAAATAAGTATGAAGATTTGATTATAGAGGTCTGTAAATCAACAAATTATCGAAATGGTCATCGAAAGATACGAGCTATTTTAAAACGCCAACATCAAGTAAAGTTAAATCGGAATACCGTGCAAAAAATTATGCAAAAGCACCATCTCCAATGCAAGGTAAAACCAAAACGGAAATGGAAATCTCATGGGGAAAGTGAGGTTATAGCGCCTCATGTATTAAACCGTGATTTTCATGCTGCGAAACCGAACGAAAAATGGGTTACTGACATTACGTATATTCAATATGGCAGTGAAACGTTGTACCTCTCTACCATTATGGATTTATATAATAATGAGGTTGTATCCTATAAGCTGTATTCGCATCAGCAGATACCGTTCGTGATGGAGACATTAGAAGAAGCATTAAAGAAGAGAAATCATCCAGAGGGTATTATTGTTCATACTGATCAAGGGAGCGTATACACGTCCTATGCCTACCAAAATTATTTGAAGGAACATCACTTAATCGCAAGTATGTCCAGGCGTGGAAACTGTTGGGATAACGCGGTAATTGAATCCTTCCATTCTCATTTGAAAACAGAAGAATTTCAGTATTGTAAGTATCATTCCTTAGATAATAAGACCGTTGTTTCTAGAATTAGAAAATATATTCAACACTATAATGAAGAGCGAATACAAGAAAAACTAGGCTACCTTACTCCAAAAGAGTTTGGAGTCAAAGCAGCCTAGCAGGTGTTTTATATCTGTCTCATTTAGCTATGGCAGTTCA